>CANGSG010000020.1 GCA_947456435.1 Hyphomicrobiales bacterium | reverse complement strand
GGGATTTTTTAATCGCCGCACAAAAGCATGATTTCGCAAACCTTGCTTTATTTGACCGTATGCAACCTGATTTTCTCTCTTGGTACATCAAGGATATTGATCAGGCCGGAGCGCAATCGGGACGCGACGCATGGGGACTTCCGCTGATGACATGGACCGTGCGAACGGAGGAGCATCGTGCGAAGGCCGCGCGCTATGCGGATCAAATTGTGTTTGAAGGATTTCGTGCGTGATGCGGTGGCGTCCCGCACGAGAAGAATAAAGCCCGCATCATGGATGTGACTCTCAGCCTTGCCACAAGTCTTTCGGAGGTTCCGCGTGCGGCATGGGATGCGTGTGCGACCGATGGCGATGATGGCGATGCGGATCGCGACAATCCGTTTGTGCGGCACGCGTTTTTACACGCGCTTGAAGAGTCAGGATCGGCCACGGCCGAGACCGGTTGGGCAAGCGCCCATATGCTTGCGCATGATCGCCAAGGCCGCTTAGTGGGGGCGGTGCCCGCCTATCTCAAATCCCATTCGCGCGGCGAATATGTGTTTGATCAAGGATGGGCGGAGGCCTATGCGCGCGCGGGCGGACGCTATTATCCGAAACTTCAAGTTTCGGTGCCCTTCACGCCGGCAACGGGGCCACGCCTCTTAATGCGTGCGGATATTGATCGAGCCGCTTTGCGCCCGCTGCTTGCGGCCGGCTTGAAAAGCGTGGCCGAAAAACTCAACACATCCTCTGTGCACGCCACATTTTTGACCAAGCGTGATTCAGAAACATTTTCCGAAGCGCGCTATCTTGAACGGTTTGACCAGCAGTTTCATTGGTTCAATGAGTCATATGCGAATTTTGATGATTTTCTGAATGAACTTGCTTCGCGTAAACGCAAAGCGATCAAGCGTGAGCGGCGTGATGCGCTGGCTGCCGATCTTGTGATCGAACGCTTGACCGGCAACGCGATCACAGAAGCGCATTGGGATGCGTTTTATGAATTTTACATGGATACCGGATCGCGCAAATGGGGAAAGCCCTATCTGACGCGTGAATTTTATTCGATGATCGGCACAAGTATGGCCGACCGCATTTTGCTTGTGATGGCCAAACGTGGCGGCCGCTATATTGCGGGTGCGATCAATTTCATCGGCGCCAAAACGCTTTATGGTCGCCATTGGGGCGCGATTGAAAACCATCCCTTTTTGCATTTTGAAATCTGCTATTATCAGGCGATGGATTTTGCGATTGAACGCGGTCTTTCTTGTGTTGAAGCGGGCGCGCAAGGCGAACACAAGCTCGCGCGCGGCTATCGCCCGGTCATGACGCGCTCGGCGCATTATCTTGCCGACCCTGCTTTACGACGCGCGGTAGATCAGTATCTTGAAGAAGAGCGCGCTTATGTGGAACGCGTCGGAACCATCCTTGCGGAACAATTGCCCTTCCGCCGCAATGCTCAATCTGATCTTGATATCGATGACTAGACTCAAATAGAGAACTCGCCGATGACTTATGATCCCAACAATATCTTTGCCAAAATTTTGCGCGGCGAAATTCCGTGTGAGAAACTCTACGAAGATGAGCACACGCTCGCTTTCATGGATATTATGCCGCAAGCCGAGGGGCATTGTCTTGTCATCCCCAAACAGGCATCAACGGGATTGCTGGATGCTGATCCCGCATGCTTTGCCCCTTTGTTGGCCACCGTTCAAAAACTAGCGCGTGCCGCGAAAATCGCGATGAAGGCGGATGGCGTGACCATCATGCAATTCAATGGCTCAGCCGCAGGCCAAACCGTGTTTCATCTGCATGTGCATATTATACCGCGCAAAGATGGCGTGCCGCTCAAAGGGCATACCGGACAAATGGAGCAGTCCGCTCTTTTGAAAGCACGTGCTGATCAGATCCGCGCCGCGCTCTCGGTTTAAGAGGCGAAGATCTACTGGCCCGAAATCAATTTGCCGATGGGCGTATCGGCAATCTGCCGCCAGAACGCGATGGCACCATAAAGCAGGGCGACGAGCGTGACAGGCACAACGAGCCAAGCGACGATGTTTTCATAACGCAACCGCGCGCGACGTCGCTCGCTCTGACGTTGTCGGCTGCTTCTCACGCGTTATGCTCCGTTGCGCATCCTTAGAGCGGAACCTTTGGCACGGAGCGCACCGGCTTGTCGACCGGCTTTCGTGACGCTGGACGACGCGGCGCAGCGGACGGTTTGCGTGCCGATTTCGCCTTTGCCTCGGCCACTGCCCGCTCGGGCTTTGGTGTGACGGGGCCTTCAAGATAGACAAAGCCGAGCTTTTTGCCCTTCTCGTTTTCTTCAACGACCACGCGCACACCGCCACCGGTCTTGAGTTTGCCGAACAATAATTCCTCGGCAAGTTGTTGTTTGATCGCTGATTGAATCAAACGCGCCATCGGTCGCGCGCCCATGGTTTCGTCATAACCATGTTCGACAAGCCAAGCGCGAGCTTCATCGGACAATTCAATCGTGACATTGCGATCGGCGAGCTGCGCCTCAAGTTGCAGCACAAATTTGTCAACCACTTTACCAACAACCTCCCGCGGCAATTGCGAGAAGGAAATGATCTGATCCAACCGGTTGCGGAACTCTGGTGCAAACAAGCGATTGATCGCTTCTTGATCATCACCCTCACGTTTGGTGCGCGTGAAGCCGAATGCGGATTTCGCAAGATCGGCCGCACCGGCATTGGTGGTCATGATCAAAATGACATTGCGGAAATCAACCGTCTTACCGTGATGATCGGTGAGTTTGCCGTGATCCATCACTTGCAAGAGAATGTTGAAGAGATCGGGATGCGCTTTTTCGATTTCATCAAGCAGCAACACGCAGTGCGGATGCTGGTCGACGGCATCGGTGAGAAGACCGCCCTGATCAAAACCGACATAGCCGGGAGGCGCGCCAATCAAACGCGACACCGCGTGGCGCTCCATATATTCGGACATATCGAAGCGCTTGATTTCAACACCCAATGACGCCGCGAGTTGCCGCGCCACTTCGGTTTTGCCGACGCCCGTCGGACCCGCAAAGAGATAAGAACCAATCGGCTTTTCGGGATCACGCAATCCGGCGCGTGCGAGTTTGATCGCAGACGTCAGCGCGGTGATGGCCTGATCCTGCCCATAGACGACGCGCTTCAATGTCTCTTCAAGCGAGCGCAACACTTCCGAATCGTCTTTCGACACGGTTTTCGGCGGAATGCGCGCCATGGTCGAAACCGTGGCCTCGATTTCTGCAACGCCAATGGTGCGCTTGCGCTTACTGTCAGCCACCAACATTTGCGCCGCACCGCTTTCATCGATCACATCAATCGCTTTATCGGGTAATTTGCGATCATGAATGTAACGAGCAGATAACTCGACAGCGGCTTTGATCGCTTCATTCGAGTATTTGAGGCCGTGATAATCCTCGTAATAGGGTTTCAACCCTTTCAAAATCTCAATCGCATCGGGAATCGTGGGTTCATTCACATCGATCTTCTGGAACCGGCGCAACAAAGCGCGGTCTTTCTCGAAGAATTGACGGAATTCCTTATAGGTCGTCGAGCCAATGCAGCGCAGCGTGCCTTGCGCCAAAGCGGGCTTCAACAAATTAGACGCATCCATCGCACCGCCCGACGTCGCGCCTGCACCAATCACTGTGTGAATTTCATCGATAAACAAAATCGCATTTTTATGCGTCTCGATGTCTTTGACAACTTGCTTCAAACGTTCTTCGAAATCGCCGCGATAGCGCGTGCCGGCGAGCAGCAAACCCATATCGAGCGAGAAGACGGTTGCGCCCGCAAGCACGGCCGGAACTTCATCGCGTGTAATCTTGAGTGCCAAACCTTCGGCAATCGCGGTCTTGCCCACGCCCGGCTCGCCGACCAGCAAAGGATTGTTTTTCTGACGCCGACAGAGCACTTGAATCGTACGCTTCACTTCCGCCTCACGACCGATCAAAGGATCGATCTTGCCGTCGGCGGCTTTCTTGTTGAGATTGACGCAATAGGCTTCAAGCGCTTCACCTTTTTTGCGCGGTGCGCTCTGCCCTTTGCCGGCTGCGCCATCGCCACCCGGTGCTTCGTCCTCATCACCCTCGCCTTCGGGCGCCTCAATTTCGGCGGACCGCTTGGCAATACCATGCGAGATATAATTCACCGCATCATAGCGCGTCATATCCTGCTCTTGCAGGAAATAGGCGGCATAGCTTTCACGCTCGGCAAAAATGGCCACAAGGATATTGGCGCCCGTGACTTCTTCGCGACCTGAGGATTGAACATGGATGACGGCGCGTTGAATGACACGCTGAAAGCCGGCCGTCGGCTTCGCATCGCCCGGCACTGCCATCACAAGGCTGAGCAATTCGCTATCGATATAATCGATCAAATTACGGCGCAGAAGTTCAAGATCGACACCACAGGCGCGCATCACCGCCACCGCGTCGCGATCATCCGTGAGGCCGAGCAGAAGATGTTCAAGCGTTGCAAATTCATGCTGGCGCTCATTGGCCAGTGCCAGCGCCTTATGCAGCACCAATTCGAGGCTTTTCGAGAATGAGGGCATCGTTTACCGACCTTTCAATTCCTCTCCATCACGCATTGAAGCGGATGTTGGTGCTGGCGTGCGAAATCCATCACAAGCGTGACCTTGGTTTCAGCCACTTCGTAAGTGAAAACACCGCATTCTCCGACGCCGTTTTGATGAACATGCATCATAATGCGGTAGGCATCATCTTGTGACTTGTTGAAAAAATGCTGCAGAACGTGAACCACAAACTCCATGGGTGTGAAGTCGTCGTTCAACAACAAAACACGATAGAGGTTCGGCTTTTTGGTTTGGGGCTTTGTACGGGTAATCACCGCAATGCCGGGATCTCCCGCGCCGCCACCGCGACGCGGCGTCAAGGCCATTGCCCGAAGCCGCCTTTGCCCAACCATAACCCATCGGGCAATGCTTCTCATAATATCCGATCTCAAGCCCATAACCGCCTTGTCGCTCACTCGTCCAACCAGCCGATCCACAAGCCTCAGGTTGGATGATGCTCCTAAAGGCTGCAAGCTTCAAGCTATGGATCGCAAGCGCAATTTTCCAGAGGTAATTCCGAGATTAGGTAAAGATGAGCGGTAAAAGTCAAAAAAGACACCCAAAAATAAAAAAGGCCCGGTCGAACCGGGCCTTTAAACCTAAAATTTTAAGGGTGCGATTACTTCGCAGCAGCCTGAACCTTGCCGATGATCGCTTCGTAAGGCTTCACCGTGTCCTTGGCGAGATCGGTGTAGAGTTCACCGAGCTTCGAGGCGTATGACACGAAGCCTTCATAAGCCGATTTGGCATAATCGGACTGAATTTCGAGCGCCTTATCGAGCGTCTTAACGCCGACGAGCTTTTCAAGAACGGCCGAGCTCTGCTCGAACGCCTTCTTCGAATAGTCTGCGGTTTCCGTGGCAATCGCCTGAACGCTCTTTGTGGAAGCGCCGAAGCTCTTCACGGCGAGGTCGATATTGTCTTTGTTGAGCTTCTGAAGATCTTCGAACTGGTTAAACATGGGGTGCATCCTTCTTCTGGGTGTGATCTACCGGTCTTGATGAATCACCGGCCTTAAAACTGATGACCCATTTATATGCACTGCAACATCGCCCGTCAAGAGAAATTGTGCGTTGCAACAAATTCGACTTTGGATGAAGAAAATATCAGCCTTAACAAAGACGTAACCCGATCGCTCTAATGTGCGCGCCGGTTCGAAGCCCTTGCTGAAACACGATTTTCGTGAAAGATTTCAAGGGCTCCGAGGCATTGAGCAGGAGTTTTGGAATGCGGATTTCTACAAGAACCGGTGGTTTTTCGGTTCGAATTGGTGTGACGCTGGCGCTGTTGGGCTCTCTGATGGGGGGCGCTGTCGCCGCCGGGAGCGGTTATGCTCCGCCCTATTCCGAGCTGGTTGTCGATTCCCGCACCGGCAAAACGATTTACGCGCTCAATGCGGATGCGCCGCGTCATCCGGCCTCGATCACGAAGGTGATGACGCTCTATTTGCTCTTTGAACAATTAGAGTCCGGCAAAATGTCGTTATCGACGCCGATCAAGATCTCCAACTGGGCCGCACGCCAAGCGCCCTCCAAACTCGGTCTTGACCCGGGCGATACGATTTCCGTTGAAGATGCCATCAAGGCCGTGGTGACCAAATCAGCCAATGACATTGCGGTGGCGATTGCCGAGTCGATTGGCGGAACGGAACCAAATTTCGCTGATCTCATGACCAAAAAGGCGCGCTCGATCGGCATGACGCGGACGGTTTATGCGAATGCGTCGGGCCTTCCGAACCCACGCCAGATCACCACCGCGCGCGACCTTGTAACCCTCGGGCGTTCGATCCAGACGCGTTTCCCGCGCTATTTCCAGTATTTCTCGCTGCGCTCCTTTGATTATGACGGCAATCCGATTGCCAACCACAATAAATTGCTGGGCAAGGTTGACGGCGTCGATGGCATCAAAACGGGATACACGGCGAAATCAGGCTTTAATCTTCTGACATCGGTTCATTCCGAGGGCCGCTCCCTGCTTGCGGTTATTCTCGGCGGCCGTTCGGGCGGATCGCGCGACCGGCGCATGGCCGATTTGATCGATACCTATCTCGAAGTGGCATCGAATGGCGACGGCAAGCCGACATTGGCCTCGAACAAGAAAATAGCGCCTCCGCCGCTACCGTCCGAAGTGGATCGCACCGCCGCCAATGGCGAGGATGATGGCGAGACCGCCACGGCCCCTGCCAAGCCTGCGGCCAGCACCGTTGTTGCCGCGGCTCAGCCCGTCGCACCCGCTGCCCCGGTTGTCGCGCCGGCGTCGGACCTGCCCAAGCAAGGCAAACTCATCTGGAAGCCCGGAGCGCAACCGGCCGCAGCGCCGAAAGCGCTCGGTTACGCCGATGCACCTTCAACAGACGCGAGCGTTTCGAAGGAGCGCGGTTGGTGGGTACAAATCGGTGTGACGACGAGTGAAAAGCAAGCGCGTTCATTGCTTGCAGACGTCTCAGATCAGGCCGATGCATTGATCTCGAAGGCCAAACCATCGGTTGAAAAGGTGAAAGTCAAAGGCCGCGAAATGTGGCGCAGCCGTTTCACCAGTATGACACTTGATGATGCCCAAGCGGTCTGCGCCAAAGTCAAAAAACAGGGTGGCGCCTGTTTTGCGTCGCGCAGCTGAGGCGAAGGGCGCGAGGGTCTAGCGATGGCGGCTCAACAGGACATCCCGAGCCATATTGATGCGGGTCGCGATCCAGGTCGATCCGCCCTGATCGGGATGGACTTTCCGCAAGAGCGTGCGGTGCGCCTCACGGATCTCTTCCTCGCTCGCGCCCATGTGAAGCCCCAAGACATCGTAGGCCTCTTGTTCGGACATCGCGGAAGACGGGGCCGCGCGGCGCTCCCCCGCATGCGCGTGACCCTCTGCTGTCTGACGCCATCCGGGAAGCCGGCGGTCAAGATAGGTCTGAAATAGGCTGTAACCAGCCGGATCGGCACCCGCCAAAGCGTCCAACAGACGAAAGAGATCGGCGCGATCTAGCGTGCCAAGCGGACGTCCGGCATAGGGGCCGGCGCGGACTTGGCCGTCAAGCTCGCCATCCATGCCGCGCGCCAGATCAAGCCACGGCGTCTGCAAGGGTTCCGGTGCCGGATTGGGCTGATACCAAGGCAAAATTGGAATGCGGACGCCGATCAGCCACCCACCAAGGCCAGCGAGCAGCAAAGCCGCATCAATTCGGCCCTTCAAAAGCAGAAAGGCCGCGGCAGCGAACGCCGCATAGCCGCCCGCTTTCTTGCCATAGCGTGACAACAAAGCGGGATCGGCTTTGATGTAGGATTTTGCGAACCAGAGCAGAAGCGCCAGCGCCACGAGACCGAGTAGAATGGGCACGAGGCCAACCTCCTTACGCGTGAAAAACCAAGAGTGGCGCGCCTTAGGGGCTCAGAGCAAGCCCAATTCCGCAAGCTCGCGGCGCAAACTCTCCGGCATATCGGCATCAAACCGACCCAGTGCCGCAAGATCGCGCGGGACGGATTTGTCATCAAGATACCGCCACCCCTGAAACGGGCGACAGGTGCGTGGCTCAACCGGAATGACTTTTTGCTCAAGCACAATCGCACAGCGCCCAATACCGTCGCTGCCGGTGACTGCGCGCAGATCAAGGATCTGCTGACGGCAAGATATCATGCCCTTGATGACCCAATAGAGCGATCCGCCCTCTAAAAGTTCCGGGATGCGTTTGGGCATCATGCGGGTGGTGTGAACCTGCTCATCGGGTTGCTTACGGCGGCGACGCTCGGCCGAGGTCTCGGCGATCCAACCTTCTAGATCGGCGATCGACTCGCATCCGACACAGAGTTTGATGAGATGAAGCGGCATAAGCCCTCTTTAGCGAGACGCGCGCGCCGCTTCTACCCTGCGCAGGGTCGCATCAAAGGGATATCAACGGTCCTCAACCGGCGCACCGGCTTTTTTCCACGCGGTAAAGCCGCCCTCAATATGGGCGACCGGCTGCAAGCCCATCTCCTGAGCGGCTTTGGCGGCCAAAGCCGAGCGCCAACCGCCCCCGCAAAAAAAGACAAAGCGCTTGTCCTCGGCAAAGATGGGCTTGTGATAGGGGCTTTCAGGATCAATCCAGAATTCGAGCATGCCGCGCGGGCAGTGAAAGGCGCCGGGCATTTTGCCTTCGCGCTCCAATTCGCGCGGATCGCGCAAATCGACCAGCACGGTGTCATCGCGCCCGATGAGCGCGCGTGCCTCATCCACCGAAAGAGTCTCAACCACTGCATTGGCCTCTTCAACGAGTGCTTTGAATCCTTTGATGATTTTCTGCGGCATGATGATGATTTCCGGTTTGTGCTTTACACAGAAAGCCTACAACTGAACCGGCCACAAAGCCAGATCGTCCAAGGCCGAACAGGTCTTGATATGGTATGGTTTTCCTCTATAATAAGACTAGTTAGACTAGTTAGGAATCTTTATGCATCGGACATGGCAAATTCAGACGGCGAAAGCGCGGTTCAGTGAACTGGTTCAACGCGCCAAAAATGATGGCCCGCAACTGATCACCTTTCGGGGGATCGACACCGCTGTGATGCTTTCCATCGACGATTATCACCGCTTAGAGGGCGCGCGGCCCTCGCTCAAAGACGCCTTGGTTTCCGGACCCACATTCGCGGATGAAGATATCGAGAGACTAAACGAAAGGTCGCGCGACCAAGGGCGGGACGTCGGCTTGTGAACTATCTTCTCGATACAAATGTGATTTCAGAAACAAGACGAAAGCGGCCCGATCAAGGTGTATTGGCCTTTATTAAACAATCTGCGGCGTCTTCGCTTTTTGTGAGCGTGTTGAGCCTTGGCGAATTGATAAAAGGCGCGGCGCTCATCAGCAAACGGGATCCCGAACAAGGACAGGCGTTACATGACTGGATCATCGGCATAAGGGCCGAATTTCAAGATCAAATGATCGGGATCGACGGCGCGATCGCCGAGATCTGGGGTAGGATGTCCTCTGAGCGCCCGCTCCCGGTGATTGACGGGCTCATTGCGGCAACCGCTCAAGCCAGAGGTCTTGTTCTCGTTACGCGCAATATTCGGGATTTCGAAGATTTGGGGATCACGCTCATCAACCCTTGGACGGGGGCGTCTTAAGTCTCTGACCGTTAGAGCGGCCAGATCGGCTTCTTCAAGATGATCACCGATAAAATAGGACGCGAAGGATGAAAATGGACAAACAAATCCAACCGCTCTAACCACTCTTTGACAGAACCAAACGGCCAAACGGGTGAATCTTAATCCATGTCTGGATTTACGCTTTCTGATGCGCTTGCAGCGCTGTTCTTTCTCGCGGCCTGGTACATTTATCACCGGCTGGTTGAATCCAATTGGCTCGGCGAGCGCAGCCTCAACGGGCTCATGGATCGCTATCGCGCGCTCTGGATCCAGCGTCTGCATGAGCGCGAAGAGCGCATTTTCGACACGCAGGTTCTGGCCGGCCTCCAGAACGGAACCGCCTTTTTTGCCTCAACAAGCCTGTTTGCTTTTGGTGGCACCATCGCGCTCTTGCGTGCAGCCGAGGACGTGATCCGGATTTTTGCGGATCTGCCGCTTGGGCTGGAGACCACGCGCGCGATGTGGGAAATCAAGGTCGCCGGACTTGCGGTGATTTTTGTCTATGCGTTTTTCAAATTCGCCTGGTCCTATCGGCTGTTCAATTATGCTGCCATTTTGATCGGTGCCTCGCCGCATCTGAAATCCAATAATGAGGTCGAACGCGACCGCCATGCGGAAGCGCTGTCGGCGGTGGTGACGGATGCGGGGCGGCAATTCAATCGCGGCCAACGCGCGTTTTTCTTTGCGCTCGCTTATGTCGGCTGGTTCGTCTCCCCCGCAATGTTGGGGCTGACGACGGCGCTTGCATTGTTTGCCATGTTGCAACGGCAATTCTACTCGCCCTCGCATGAGGCGGTAAAACGGCTTGTGGCTGAAGACACAAACACAGATCGTACGCCCTCATGAGCACGCCGGACGCGGATGTGATCCGCACGCAGGTGATGCAGATGGCGGCGGATCGCGGCGCCGGAAAAACCTTCTGCCCATCCGAGGTGGCGCGCGCCCTTGGCGGTGCGCATCCGGATGGTTGGGGACCGTTGATGATCCCCGTGCGGCGCGCGGCTGTCGCTCTCGCCGATGAAGGCTTGTTGATTGTCTACCGCAAGGGAAAGCCCGTAGACCCGCATAATTTCAAAGGCGTCTATCGCTTGGGCCTGCCCTATTCGGAATGAAATTCTATATTTGATCGGGATTATGGTGCCGGCAAAAGCGTTTGCGTGTGGCCAAGTAGTCGCGCGGCAATCAAACCGGTCCATTCACGCGCAGCCAGATCGAACAGACGCAACCGACCGGCAGCACTTTCATCTGCTGCAACCCCTTCAAAATCGGGCGCAGTGCGCCAATCGACCGGATAGGCCGCAAGATCAAATCCGGCTGCGCGAAACAGCGCCATCGCGCGCGGCATGTGCCAAGCGGATGTGACAAGCACCCATTGCGCGCCTTGTTTTGGCATCAGGTTTTTCGAGGCCAAAAGTGCGCGCGTCATCGTCGCGTTTTCATAAGTGTTGCGTGACTCGCGCTCGAACAAAACTCGTCCGTCCGAAAGGCCGAGTGTTGCGAGATGACTTTCGACCAGATCGGCTTCCGCACGCGATGAACCGGCGAGATAGCCCGAGCCTCCGGTAAAGACGATGGTGGCTTGCGGATAGCGCCGCGCAAGATCGGCCATGGCGACCAGTCGATCCCCTGCCCCGCCCAACACCAAACGATCCCGACTTGCCGATGCGGCAAGATTTACTCCGCCACCTAAAACAATCACGCCCTCAATCGGCCGCTCGTTTTCTACAAAGGGTGAAAAGCGTTGTTCAAGCGTTGCGGCGAAGCGCTCGGCAAGCGGCGTGAATCCCAAAAGGATCAGCGCGCTCAGCGCCAACAGGCGCAAGCCGCTCGCAAGCCGTCGGGCGCCTAAGGCGAACAAGGCAATGGCCATGATCAGGCTCAAGAGCAAAAGGCTTGATGGCGCGAAAATGAGCCACAGCAGTTTCGATGCGACAAAATACATGAAAGATGTTCAAGACCTAAGCGTGCGCCCGCACGCGGTGCGTCACAAAAGAAGACAGATCTACCACAAAACCTGTCTTCTCCGGCTTCCGCAAGCCGTTAAAATGCGCGAAGGTCTCGGGGAATTTCTCTTCGTCTCTGACCGGAGCCTGTCCTATGTCCTCGAAAGCCTCTGCCATTCTGATCCATTCCGCCAATGATTTGCGGATCGGCGAGGTCGAGACGCTTGATCCGGGGCCCGGCGAAGTGGCAGTGCGGGTGACGCGCGGCGGGATTTGCGGCTCCGACCTTCATTATTATCACAATGGCGGCTTCGGCACGGTGCGGGTGAAGGAGCCGATGGTGTTGGGCCACGAGATCGCCGGAACGGTGATCGGCATCGGCGCGGGGGTGACGCGAGTGCAGCCCGGCGAACGGATTGCGGTTAATCCGAGCCTTGCCTGCGGCACCTGCGCACTCTGCCGCAACGGGCAACCGATCCATTGCCTCGATATGCGCTTTTACGGCTCGGCGATGCGCTTTCCCCATGTGCAAGGCGGTTTTCGCGAAACGCTTGTGTGCACGGAAGCGCAAGCCGTGCCGACCGGACAGGACACGCCGGCGGACCTTGCCGCTTTTGCGGAACCTCTAGCCGTGTGTCTCCACGCAGTGCGCCGCGCGGGTAAAATCGCTGGCCAGCGCGTAATGATTACGGGTTGCGGTCCCATCGGTGCACTGACCATTCTGGCGGCCCGTCATGCCGGCGCGCGCGAGATCATCGTCACCGATATTGCTTCAAAACCGCTGCAGCTGGCGCTGCGGATCGGTGCGGATGCCGTGATCAACACGAAAGACGCCCCCGATGCGCTTTTGCCCTATGCGGCGCATAAAGGATATGCCGACCTTGCCTTCGAGGCTTCGGGCACCGGCAAGGCCCTGGCCGATGCAATTGCCTGCGTGAGGCCCGGTGGGCGGATCATCCAGATCGGGATGGGTGGGGAAGTTCCCGTGCCGCTCAATCTCATGGCGTCGAAAGAACTCGAGCTTGCCGGCACGTTCCGGTTTTATGAGGAATTCGAATGGGCGGTGGATCTTTTGGCTCGGCGTGCCGTCGATGTCGCCCCGCTGCTGAGCGCGGCGATCCCGTTCCGCAACGCGCGCGCCGCCTTCGATATGGCCTCGGACCGCACCCAAGCGATGAAGGTTCAGCTCGTTTTTGAATAAAGCCCCCTCGTTAAGGCTCCAGAACCGGCCAACGGAGGCGCTTTCGCCTCCAAAATCCGGCGGCGACTTTTCTTAAAGCGACATCAGCGGGGGAAACGGACTGAAAAGCGACCGATTTTGCGAAAAAAGACGATTCTTTTGCTTGTGTGCGAGCCACGCATCGGCAACGATGGAGACGGAGCGGGAATCCGCTCCGTTGGGAGGTCATCGCGTTTTCAGTTCCTTATCAAAGGGCACAAGCGCAGATGGCGAGGAAGAACCACGAACGCGACCGTAACCCGGACCCGGGTCCGGAATCGGCGCAACGAAGAAGGGGATTGCCGTGGAAGAGTATAACAAGCTGAAACACATGTTTGATAAGGGCGCTTTGTCCCGCCGTGACTTTATGTCGGGCGTGGCGATGATCGGTGCGGGCATGGCTGTGGCGCCGACGCTGCTCTCCGGCACGGCACAAGCCGCAACGCCGAAAGTTGGCGGAAACTTCATTATTGGTATGGAAGGCGGCTCGGCTACCGACTCGCTCGATCCACGCACCTATTCTGACTCGGTCATGATCGGCGCGTCGCTCGCCGTTTATAACTGCATGGTCGAATTCGATTCAAACGGTAACCCAACCGGCGAATTGCTCGAGAGCTGGGAAGCCAAGCCAGGCGCAAAAGAGTGGATCTTCAACGTCCGCAAGGGTGTGAAGTTCTCGAATGGCAAGACGCTTGATGCTGATGATATCATCTACTCGATCGGCATCCACACGGGCGAAACAAAGTCGCCTGCGAAGGGTATCCTCAAGCAGATCACTGAAATCAAGAAGATCAACGCCAACCAAATTCAGATGACACTCGAAGGCGGCAATGCCGACTTCCCTGTCATTCTCGGCGACTATCACTTGATCGTTGTTCCGAACGGTTTCACTGACTGGCAGAAGCCAATCGGCACCGGCGGTTACACACTCGAGAAGTTCGAGCCAGGCGTTGGCTTGAAGTTCAAGCGCCGCGGCGATTACTGGAAGGCTGGACGCGCGAATTTCGAAACCGTCGAAATCCGCAACATTCAGGACGTTGCAGCACGTACGGCAGCGCTTCAGTCGGGCCAGGTCCATGCGGTTAACCGCCTTGACCCACGCACCGTTAACCTTCTGATGAAGGACAAGAAGCTCAATGTCGTGCGCACAAAGGGCACAGGCAACCGCTTCTGCTTCGTGTCACGCGTGACCGATGCACCGTTCGACAATAAGGATCTGCGTACCGCGCTGAAATACGGCATTGATCGTCAAAAGATCATTGACCAAGTTTACAGCGGCTTCGCGACGCCTGGTAACGATCACACGCTCGATGCTGGTAACCCGTTCTACAACACGGAATTGCCGCAGCGTAAGTATGATCCAGATAAAGCCGCGTTCCACTTCAAGAAGGCTGGCCTTGGCAATGCCAAGATCGAATTGCAGGCATCAGAAGGTGCTTGGGGTTCGGCCGTTGATTGCGCGCAGCTCTATCAAGAGTCGCTCAAGAAGGCTGGCATCAATCTCGATGTGAAGAAGGTCTCCGCTGACGGTTATTGGGACAATGTATGGCTCAAGGTTCCGTTCTGCGCCGTGTATTGGGGCCGTCGTCTTTCGGCTGACCAGACCTTCTCGCAGGTTTACAGCTCAGCATCGGACTGGAACGACTCGAACTGGAAGCGTCCAGAATTCGACAAGTTGATCACGGAAGCCCGCGCTGAACTCGACCAGAAAAAGCGTAAGGAAATGTATTGGAAGGCGCAGGAGATGATTTCGGATGACGGCGGCATGATCTGCTTCGCCATCACCGACTATCTCGACGGCTATGCCAAGAACGTCATGGGTAACGAGCCACACGCCCGTTACGACCTCAATGACGAGCGTCTGGCTGAAAAGGCATGGTTCGCGTAATCTAACGTGAACTGAACGATAAGAACGGACTAAACGAGGGCGATCCGATGCTAAAAACAATAGTCATTCGGGTCGCCCTTGGTCTTTTAACGCTCTGGGCTGTTTCCATTCTCATTTTTGGAGCAACGGAAATCTTGCCCGGCGATGTGGCGAGCGCGGTGCTCGGCCAAGGCGCAACGCCTGAGACTCTTGCCGTATTCCGGCATGAGCTTGGTCTCGATCGCCCCTCTTATGTGCGCTATCTCGAATGGTTTTTTAATGCTCTGCATGGTGATCTCGGCATCGCGATGACCAACAAGCGTGTGATTGTTGAAACCATTGCGCCGCGCCTTACGAACACACTATTTCTTGCCGGTTACGCCGCTTTGATTGCGGTACCGACCTCTGTCGTGCTCGGCATTGTTGCGGCGATCAATGAAGGCAAATTCATCGATCGGTTTGTGAATATCATCTCGCTGATGACCATATCGGTGCCTGAATTTTTCATCGCTTATGTGTTGATCCTTTATCTCGCGGTGCAGTTTGAAGTGTTCCCCTCACTTTCGACCGTGTTTCCGGAAATGGATTTTTCGGAAAAGATTTACACGGCCGCCCTGCCCGCCTTTACGCTCACAATGCTTGTGATGGCGCATATGCTTCGTATGACACGCACATCCGTGCTCTCGATCATGTCGCAGCCTTATATCGAGATGGCCTTCTTGAAAGGCCTCACACGCAGCCAAGTGATTGTGCGCCATGCTTTGCCGAATGCAGCGGCGCCGATCATTTCCGTGATCGCTCTCAACCTCGCTTATCTTATCGTCGGCGTGGTCGTGATTGAAGTTGTGTTTGTTTATCCCGGTATCGGTCAGTTCATGGTGGATGGCGTTGCCAAACGCGATCTACCTGTGGTGCAGGCTTGCGGCTTGATTTTCGCAGGCGCGTTTGTGGGACTGAATACGGTTGCGGATGTGTTGGCCATTATGGTCAATCCCCGCTTGAGACACCCGCGCTAGGAACACCATGAAACTTTTCGGATATAAACCACCATTCACGGCATGGGTTGGCTTAGCCATCATTGCGATCTTTATCTTCGTCGCCATCTTCGCGGATTTCATCGCGCCCTATGGGGAAGCGGAATCGGTCGGGCAGACATGGGATGATCCGTCCTTCGCCAATTGGCTCGGCACCGACAATATCGGGCGCGATCTGCTCTCGCGTTTGATATACGGTGCACGCATGACGATTGGTGTCGCGCTGGTAACCACCATCCTCTCCTTCTTCATCGGCATCACAACGGGTTTCATGGCGGCTGTTGGCGGGCCGGTGATCGATCAAATTCTGTCGCGTCTCGTTGATGTAATTCTGTCGATTCCGCTTTTGATTTTTGCCTTGATCATCTTGTCGGTCTTCGGCTCATCCATCACCACGTTGGTGTTGACGCTCGCCATTCTCGACTCAACCCGCGTGTTTCGTTTAGCGCGTGCGGTCGCGACCAATCTTGCAGTGATGGAATATGTTGAAGCGGCGCGCCTTCGTGGCGAAGGGCTGTGGTGGATCATGCGTCGCGAGATTTTGCCAAATGCGTTGCCGCCAATGATTTCCGAATTCGGTTTGCGTTTCTGCTTTAACTTTCTCTTTGTCGCGAGCCTTTCTTTCTTGGGCCTTGGGATTCAACCGCCTTTCGCCGATTGGGGCGGCATGGTGCGCGATAATGGCAAGGCGATCAGCTTCGGCATCCCCGCGCCGCTCTGGCCCGCGATTGCGATTGCGACAATGACTGTGGGCGTCAATCTTGTTGTTGATTGGATCTTGTCAATCAATTCGCGGCCGTCCGGCGCATCGGCGGAGATGTGAGATGACACGCACATCAACCGAAACGATTTTGAAACTCACCGATCTGCGTGTTGAAGCGCTGTCGGGCGCGGTACTTGTTGACAATGTCTCGCTCGAATTAAAGCGCGGCGAAGTCGTGGGACTCATCGGCGAGTCAGGTGCTGGTAAATCAACCATCGGGCTCGCGTCCATGGTGTATGCGCGCGCCGGATGCCGCATCACGGGTGGCAAGGTGGAAGTGGCGGGCGCCGATGTACGTGCGCTTGATGCCGATGGACGGCGCGAGCGCCGCGGCCAACGCATTGCCTATATCGCGCAAAGCGCGGCGGCTTCGTTTAATCCCGCGCATCGTTTGATGGATCAAGTCATCGAGATGCCGGTGAGCCACGGCCTCATGAAGGTTGACGAGGCGAAGGCTTGGGCGCTTGAACTCTTCCGCGCGCTTGATCTTCCCAATCCCGATACATTCGGTGATCGCTATCCGCATCAAGTCTCGGGTGGTCAATTGCAACGCGCGATGGCCGCGATGGCGATGTCCTGCCGTCCCGACATTCTCGTGCTCGACGAGCCGACCACAGCGCTCGATGTGACGACACAAATCGAAGTGCTTGCGCTGCTTAAGAAACTCATTCGCGATTACAATATGGCCGCGCTCTATATCACCCACGATCTCGCGGTGGTGGCGCAAGTCTCTGATCGCATCATGGTGTTGCGTCACGGCAAGATGGTTGAACTCGGCGAGACCGCGCAAATACTGCAAGCCCCAAAAATGGACTACACGCGCGCGCTGGTGGCCGAACGGCAAGCCGCGGACAAGCTCGCCATTATTTCGGCCGCAAGCCAAGCAAAGCCTGTGATCGAAGCGCATGATGTCACCGGCATTTATGGCACATTCACCGCCGTCAAACGCGTGTCGATTACCGTGGCGCGCGGGGAAACCGTGGCGGTAGTGGGTGAATCAGGTTCGGGCAAAAGCTCGCTCGCGCGTGTGATTGTCGGGCTCCTGCCCGCCCGCACCGGTGAGGTCAAACTGCATGGCGCGACACTCGCGCCCGATCTGAAAGGCCGCACACGCGACGAGTTGCGCAAGGTGCAGCTCATCTATCAGCAGCCGGATGTGGCGCTCAATCCGCGCCAGACGATTGGCGAAATCATTGGCAGACCCGTCGAGTTTTATTTCAACCGCTCGCCGTCTGAAGTGAAAGCACGCGTGGCCGAATTGCTGCGTTTGGTCGGTCTGCCGGAAGATTATGCGGGACGCTTATCAACGGCGCTCTCAGGCGGACAAAAGCAACGTATTTGTATTGCGCGCGCGCTCGCCGCTGAACCTGATGTGATCATTTGCGACGAACCCACAAGCGCGCTGGATCAGCTGGTTGCCGAAGAGATTTTGAAACTTTTGAAATCGCTGCAGGACAATCTCGGTGTCGGCTATCTCTTCATAACGCATGATCTGGGCATCGTGCGCCGCATCGCGCATCGCACGGCGGTGATGCTCAAAGGCGAGATCATCGCGCAAGGACCAACAGCCGAGATTTTCTCCCCGCCCTTCCATCCTTACACCGAACGACTTTTGTCCTCAGTGCCAGAAATGCGCACCGATTGGCTTGATGATGTGTTGGCCAAACGGTTGATCAAAAGCGCGTGAGGGTTAGAGAAAGCGCCTTCGGCAAAAGCGACATCAACGATTGGTCTGATCCACTAAATCTATTATCTAACAGATAGGCTAGCAGATGTGCTCGATAATCTTTGATGGGAGATCGAAGTACACGACATCGATCTCCCTAACTTAAAGACGATCAATTGACCGAACAATTAGCTTTCAAAGTATTGTCTTCAATCGTCGATTGACAGCTTTTAACATTGGCTTTTGTCGGCGTTGTCGTGCCTTGAACTTTTACGGTCTTTGGATGTTTGACCGTATCCGGCAAATGCTCCGCCGAAAGCACGCGATTCACATTGGCGCCAAATTGTACCATTACCGATGCGCCTTGCTGGAACACTTCATCCTCAGGGCCTTGAACCTGATCGATCACCTTTGTTGATCCATCAGTGAAAGCAATCGTGTATTCGACAGCATTGCCCGTTTCGGCCGCGTTATGCGCCGCCGCGCCTGCAACAGCCCCCACCAACATGCCCGCGAGGACAGCACCATCTGATCGGCCCAAAGCGGCGCCTGCACCCGCTCCCGCCAAAGCGCCCCCAGTCGTTGCCGCCTGACCACTTGAGCGAACATTGACGCGATGCGCCTCAATGACCGTACCAAACATGACGCTGTAAGCCTGACCCGCGTCCCCCACGCCCACGTCATTTACACTGCGCTTAACACAACCCGCCATCATGACCGCGATAACAGCAAAAAATACTATGGATTTATTCATAACGCCCCCGCTAAACACTCTTTCAAATTAGATTTTTAAATAGGGCTGAAGTCAACTCTCTTTTTTACGCAATTTTTTCTGTTAGAATCGAACGTCAATTAAGGTCGGCTCGGTTGATCTGAGCCGGCTTTGAGGTCTGCCGGCCAAATGACGATGAGAGCGCATTGCAAAAACAACAGTATTTGAAACCGCCGATAATGACCCGACACCATAGCGTTATACAGGAAAGATCGTCTTCATGACCGACAATCACCATCACTCACGGGCCTTTAACCGTTTTCTACTTCCCCACGCACATCTCACTTTTACTTTTGGTGATGATTGGTTTGCTCGCAAGGCCGAATTGTTTGCGCGGTTCTTTGGCACACCCTTCTTTCTGATTCTTCAAACTGTCATTGTCGCGATCTGGGTCGTGATCAATTTTTTCGGATTCGTCCATTTTGACGAATACCCATTTATCCTTCTGAATTTGGCCTTCAGCCTGCAATCAGCCTATGCGGCTCCTTTGATCCTGCTCGCGCAAACACGCCAGGCTGAACGTGATAAAGCGCATTCTGAAGCCGACGCGCAGCATCGCGAAGATTTAGCGCGCGCAAGCGATGAGCGTCAGCAACTAGCGGTGAAGCAAACCTCGCTGATTTTAGAGATGCTTCAGAGAAATACCGAACTCACCCAGACAATCAAAACGCTTTCGGAAAAATTAGAAAAACTTACGCGTGAGGTTCATGGTAAAGTCATGACGTGATGGGGGTACCAAAAAAGTATCAGCACCATTGACAAATATGCTTTAATTTTTGAAGCAATTATCACGATGCCATTTTAGAAAATTCGGATGAGGACGATCATTTGATCGCTTTGGCGCATAAGCAAATCCGGATGCATTGATAAAATTTTTTACATTATCAAAATCATTAACCTGACGTGAGATTAATATTTTGAGATCATCATTTAAACTTATCAATCCCCTATCAAACATCCAATGTGCGGTGCCAGAGAGTGCAAGTCCGTTGTTTACAATGTCAGGGCCATTGGCTTCGACAGGGCGAATATGCGCCGCATCGACTTCGGCTCTCCCGCCTCCGTTAATTAACTTCAAACCCGTAACGGCACATCGCTCATCATATGCACGCAAGACAATCTTGCGAAAAACCCGATCTCGAACGACGCGGGAAGTGTAACTCTCGACACGCTTGCGGTCTGGGAATACTTCATAAAGCGATTGTTGTTCCAAGAAGCCCGCTTGATCATTATCGTGATTTTGCCTCGGAAGAAGCGGTTCATGATCTTCTAATCCGGC
>CANGSG010000019.1 GCA_947456435.1 Hyphomicrobiales bacterium | reverse complement strand
CCACCTAAAAATGTTTTCAGATTCAAGTCTATCTGGAGGTCGATGATCTCCAAACATGTGCAGACGAAGCGCGGCTGTTTTTGCTGCTTTTCTTTTTATCGGAATGCCTCCCGAAAAAAAGAACGCTATTCCAATTCCCGTTAAGACCGAGCCAAATATTAAAATTATGGTCCAAACCTCTGAAGGTAGCTTAGGAAAATAATTAGGTAGAGCAAAAGTCATGACTGTAAGTGAAATGCCAAAAATTCCAATTGCTCTGTCAATCATATCGATTCCTGAATTTAAGAGCCAAGAAAAACAAAAAAAATAAACAATAGCTCTACACACCCTGCAGGCCTTCGTTGCAACGCAACTCCGACGCAGCAGCAATCACCGCTCGTAACTGAACGCGTACTCGAACATACAACACGCAACTCAAATTTCAGTCCGCTTGGATTACTCAAAAAAGCGGCGCCCCGAGCCGAAGCCCGAAGGCTGTCCGCCTGCGTTGCTTGCGCAACTCCGGCGCGACAAAATTTGCCGAAGGCAAATTTTGGTGGGCGATGACGGACTCGAACCGCCGACATTCTCGGTGTAAGCGAGACGCTCTACCAACTGAGCTAATCGCCCCTTCAACAGGGAATGCGCCCTCATAGCCGAGACGGGGCGAGACGTCAAAGGGGATGAGAGAGGGTGTAGGGTGTAGGTTTTAGGGTGTAGGGGCTAATGAATTGAGCCGCCATCCACAAAGCTGATTAAAGATGTCATTCTTTCAATCACGCTTCGGTAAAACAGCGCTTAGGCTTTCTATACCCTAAACCCTAAACCCTAAACCCTACCCACCATTCAGCGCGGCCTTAAACGCCGCAGCGGGTTTGAATTTCGGCGTGACCGAGGCTTTGGTCTGGATTTCCTCGCCCGTGCGGGGGTTGCGCGCCACGCCCGCCTCGCGCTTGGCGCTGGTGAAGGTGCCGAAGCCCACAAGCCGAACCTCCTCACCCGCTTTGAGCTCCGCCGTGACGGTGTCGAGAAAGGCGTCAACCGCCGCGCCCGCTTCCGCCTTTGTGAGATTGGCGCTTTCCGCAATCGCCGCCACCAGCTCGACCTTGTTCATCGCCCTTACTCCTCACGCTCTTAACACTTACGAATCGAAAACTCTTTCCGCGCGATGTTGATGACCGGCGCGCGCAATGCAAGTCACGACGCGCAAAGAAAAAGGGCCACCTCGCGGCAGCCCTTGATCCGATTTTTTATGCGAGGCGCTTAATGCGCCACCATACCGCCGCGATCTTCGTCAGAGGCCACCGGCGCTTTCGCGTCGATCACTTCTTTCCATTCAATCGGTTGCGGTGCGCGCACAAGCGCATGCGCGATCACTTCATCCATGCGTGACACCGGCACAATCTCCATGCCGCTCTTCACATTGTCCGGAATGTCCGCGAGGTCTTTCGCATTCTCTTCCGGAATGAGAACTTTCTTCACACCGCCGCGCAGCGCTGCGAGAAGTTTTTCTTTCAAACCGCCAATCGGCAACACGCGACCGCGTAAGGTCACTTCACCGGTCATCGCGACGTCACGACGAACAGGGATGCCTGTGAGCATCGACACGATGGCGGTTGCCATACCGATACCGGCAGACGGACCATCTTTCGGTGTCGCGCCTTCCGGCACGTGCACGTGAATGTCGCGCTTGTCGAACAAAGGCGGTTCGATGCCGAAATCCACCGCGCGCGAACGGACATAAGAGGCCGCTGCCGAAATCGATTCCTTCATCACGTCTTTTAAGTTGCCGGTCACGGTCATGCGACCCTTGCCCGGCATCATCACGCCTTCAATCGTCAGCAATTCGCCGCCGACTTCCGTCCATGCGAGACCAGTCACGAGACCGACTTGATCTTCCGACTCCGTTTCACCGAAGCGATATTTCGGCACACCAAGATAATCGGGGATCTTGTCTGCTTTCACTTTCACAGACTTGATCTTGCCGCCCGCCATGATGATTTCTTTGACCGCTTTACGCGCCAAATTCGACATCTCACGGGTGAGATTACGCACGCCCGCTTCCCGCGTGTAACGACGGATCACCATCATCACCGCATCGTCATCAAT
This sequence comes from Hyphomicrobiales bacterium, assembly GCA_947456435.1. Lineage (GTDB taxonomy): Bacteria > Pseudomonadota > Alphaproteobacteria > Rhizobiales > Beijerinckiaceae > CAIUPE01. The sequence continues at coordinate 18,197 of CANGSG010000019.1, read as the reverse complement.
CATCCATTCCTTGTCGGTGAGCCCGTGCTTTGTCCGCGCTTCCGGAATGAGATGACGCTTGGCTATTTCAAGCTTCTCGTCTTCCGTATAACCGGCGATGCGGATCACTTCCATACGATCAAGAAGAGCGGGTGGAATGTTGAGCGTATTCGCCGTTGTCACAAACATGATGTTGGAGAGATCATAATCCACTTCCAGATAGTGATCATTGAACGTCGAGTTCTGTTCAGGATCCAACACTTCGAGCAATGCGGACGACGGATCACCGCGGAAATCCATGCCGAGCTTGTCGATCTCATCGAGCAAGAACAATGGATTTTGTGTCTTCGTCTTCTTCAAAGACTGGATGATCTTGCCCGGCATCGATCCGATATAAGTCCGACGATGGCCGCGGATTTCCGCTTCATCGCGTACGCCGCCCAAAGACATGCGCACGAATTCACGGCCCGTCGCTTTCGCAATCGATTTACCAAGCGACGTCTTACCCACGCCCGGAGGACCAACAAGGCACAAGATCGGACCCGTCAATTTGTTCGCGCGCTGCTGCACCGCCAAATATTCGATGATGCGTTCTTTGACCTTCTCCAAACCGAAATGATCGGCATCGAGAATGCCTTGCGCGGCGGGCAAATCTTTCTTGATCTTGGAACGACGACCCCAAGGCAGCGCGAGCATCCAATCAAGATAATTGCGGATGACGGTCGCTTCCGCCGACATCGGCGACATCTGTCTGAGCTTCTTCAATTCGGCGAGCGATTTGTCGCGCGCTTCTTTGGAGAGCTTGGTCTTCTTGATACGATCTTCGAGTTCGCCGAGTTCGTCCTTGCCTTCCTCGTCACCGAGTTCCTTCTGGATCGCCTTCATCTGTTCATTGAGATAATATTCGCGCTGCGTCTTTTCCATCTGACGCTTCACGCGCGAGCGAATACGCTTCTCGACTTGCAACACGGAGATTTCGCTCTCCATGAAACCAAGCACGCGTTCAAGACGCTTCACAACATCAGTTGTTTCAAGCACGTCCTGCTTGTCTGAAATTTTAACAGCGAGATGCGAGGCAACCGTATCCGCAAGTTTCGCATAATCTTCGATCTGCGTGACGGCGGCGACAACTTCCGGTGAAATCTTTTTGTTGAGTTTCACATAGCCTTCGAATTCGGTGACAACCGAACGCGCAAGCGCTTCCGCTTCAATCTGGCTCGAAATCTCATCAGGCACCGCAATCGCGTCGGCCTGCATGAAAGACTCACCCGCAATAAAGCTTTCCGCTTTCGCACGGCTCACGCCCTCAACGAGCACTTTCACCGTGCCATCGGGCAATTTCAAAAGCTGCAGCACACTGGCAAGCGTTCCCACCATGTGAATGGCATCAATTGCCGGATCATCATCACCGGCATTTTTCTGCGTGGCGAGGAGAATGAGTTTCTCAGTCTTGACGACATCCTCAAGCGCTTTGATCGATTTCTCGCGTCCGACAAAAAGCGGCACGATCATGTGCGGGAAAACGACAATGTCGCGCAAAGGGAGAACGGGGTAAGTGGCCCGGCTACCGGCTTCAACGGTCGTGCGCTGCTTCGACTGAGGCATGATACGAATGTCCTTCTGATGGCGGAGCCTGATCCCAAGAGCGGCGACCCGGTTCCCCGTAAAACCTTGACGGTCTTACGTGCGGCCTTCCCCTCGGGACGATTCCCTCGCGACGGGCGAAGACCAACCCCCCATAAATGGAGAAGGGCTGCTCCGGTTTCAAGCCGGAACAGCCCCTAATCCCCACCGAGCTTGCAGAGCTGTTAAGCGCTCGAAGCGGTCTCGGCCACTTTATCCGAATAAATATAGAGCGGACGGGCTTTTCCGTCGATCACCTCAGGGCCGATCACAACCTGCTCACAACCATCGAGGCTTGGCAGATCATACATCGTCTCGAGCAAAATGCCTTCCATGATCGAGCGCAAGCCACGCGCGCCGGTCTTGCGTTCAATCGCCTTCTTGGCAATCGCCGACACCGCTTCTTCGGAGAAGGTGAGCTCGACATCTTCCATCTCGAACAAGCGCTGATACTGTTTGACGAGCGCATTCTTCGGCTCGGTCAAAATCTTCTTCAACGCCGGCTCATCGAGATCTTCAAGCGTCGCAATCACAGGCAAACGACCAACGAATTCCGGGATCAAACCGAACTTCAACAAATCTTCTGGTTCAGTTTCGCGGAAGATCGCACCCGTGCGGCGATCATCCGGCGATTCAACGCGCGCGCCGAAACCAATGGATGTGCCCTTGCCGCGTTGCGAGATGATCTTCTCAAGACCCGCAAACGCACCACCGCAGATGAAGAGGATATTCGTCGTATCCACTTGCAAAAATTCTTGTTGCGGGTGTTTACGACCCCCCTGCGGTGGAACCGATGCCACAGTGCCTTCCATGATTTTCAAGAGTGCCTGCTGCACGCCTTCACCCGACACGTCACGCGTGATTGACGGGTTATCAGACTTGCGGCTGATCTTGTCGATTTCGTCGATGTAAACGATACCGCGCTGCGCGCGATCAACATTGTAATCAGACGCCTGCAACAATTTCAGAATAATATTCTCGACATCTTCACCGACATAACCCGCCTCAGTAAGCGTTGTTGCGTCAGCCATTGTGAATGGCACATCGAGAATGCGCGCGAGTGTTTGCGCAAGCAATGTTTTGCCTGAACCCGTCGGACCTACGAGCAAGATGTTCGACTTTGCAAGCTCGACATCATTATGCTTCGTCGCGTGGTTCAAACGCTTGTAGTGATTGTGAACCGCGACAGAGAGAACTTTCTTCGCGTGTTCCTGGCCGATGACATAGTCATCAAGCACTTTGCGGATTTCTTTTGGCGTCGGTACACCATCGCGTGATTTCACCAGCGAGGTTTTTGATTCCTCGCGAATGATGTCCATGCAGAGTTCAACGCACTCATCGCAGATGAATACGGTCGGCCCTGCAATAAGCTTGCGGACCTCATGCTGGCTTTTACCGCAGAAGGAGCAGTATAGCGTGCTCTTGGAATCCGTACTGCCAACCTTACTCATCGACTTTCTCCGCACCTTAACCGACCGGCCCCGTCCGAGAACGGGCTTACTTCCCGCCACAGAGACCGGACGATTAGACGTCCCCCTATGCAATCACGCTCGGACGAATCGAGCAATAGCTCAGGAACCTAAACAAAACCCTTAAAACCGGACGCTAAGGTTAACCGACCGCCCTGGCTTCCACTGCAACCGGCGGGCCAGTTTAAAACCCCTTATTCCTTAACAGGTTCCGGGTCGCCAGGCCGCTTGTCCATGACTTTATCGATGATGCCGAAGTCTTTGGCACCGTCAGCCGTCATGAAATTATCGCGCTCAAGCGCCTTTTCGATTGTTTCGTAATCTTGGCCCGTATGGCTCACATAGATCTCGTTCAAACGACGCTTGAGGCCTTCGACCTCTTTGGCGTGGATCATGATGTCCGTTACCTGCCCCTGATAGCCGCCTGAGGGCTGATGGACCATGATCCGGGCGTTCGGAAGGGCAAAACGCATGTCTTTTGCGCCTGCAGCCAGCAAAAGCGAGCCCATTGAGGCCGCTTGGCCGACGCAAAGGGTCGTCACGGGCGGTCGAATAAACTGCATCGTGTCGTAAATCGCTAGACCCGAGGTCACGACCCCGCCCGGCGAGTTGATATAGAGCGAGATTTCCTTTTTGGGGTTCTCGGCCTCAAGGAAGAGGAGCTGCGCCACCACCAACGAGGCCATATTGTCCTCAACCGGGCCGGTCAGAAACACGATGCGCTCACGCAACAGGCGGGAATAGATATCGAATGCCCGCTCACCACGGTTCGATTGCTCGACCACCATCGGGACGAGCTGGTTATAGGTCTCAATCGGATCGCGCATGGGAGCCTTCGGAAAATCAGGGGAACAGGGACAATACGACCCGTGAATCGGATCGGACTGAACAAGATATAAAGACTTCGGCCGAAATAAAAAGAGCGGACGCCGGGCGCCCGCTCCGTTTATTCTTTAAGTGATTGATAAATATCAATCTTTTTTCGCTTTGGCCTTGCTCTTCGAAGCTTTGCCCTTGGCTGAAGCGCCCTCGGCGTCATCGTCCTTCATCAGCTCCTCACGCGTCACGGTCTTCTCGGTGACCTTCACGCCGGCGAGGATGTGATCGACGACTTTGTCTTCAAAGATCGGGGCCCGGATTTCAGCCAATGCCTGCGCATTCTGACGATAGAAGTCCCAAACCATCTTTTCCTGACCCGGGAATTGGCGGGCCCGGTCCATCACGCCGCGCGAGATTTCCTCGTCAGTGACTTCAACCTTAGCCGTTTCGCCGATTTCGCCGAGCACCAGACCTAAACGCACGCGACGCTTGGCAATGCCGAGATACTCTTCACGCGCGGCTTCCTCGGTCGTGTCTTCGTCCGCAAAGGTCTTACCACCTTGCTGCATCTCGCCCATGACCTGGCTCCAGATGCCGTTGAACTCCTGCTCAACAAGCGCGGGCGGCAAATCGAATTCATATTGACCATCGAGCGCATCAAGAAGCGCACGCTTGGTCTTGCTGCGAGCCACCACTTCATATTCGCGCGCGATATTTGAGCGGACGGCATCCTTTAATTTGTCGAGCGCTTCAAAGCCGAGGGTTTTGGCAAATTCATCATCAATCTTCGCTTCACCCGGCGCTTCAATTTTCTTGATTACCGTGTTGAAAGTCGCAGCTTTTCCGGCGAGATGAGCCGCTGAATATTCAGCCGGGAAGGTCGCGCTGACGATAACCGTGTCGCCCTGGCCGACCTTGATCAATTGCTCTTCGAAGCCGGGAATGAACTGGCCCGAGCCGATAACAACAGGAATGTCCGTACCTGTGCCGCCTTCGAAAGGCACACCATCAATCATACCAACGAAATCGATTGTGACGCGATCACCTGATTGTGACTTTTCGCTTTCCGCACGATCGACAAAAGGACGCGACTGATCGGCCATGCGTTGAACCGCATCTTCGACATCCTTATCGGCAACGGACACGACTTCACGGGTCACCGCGATACCGGCGTAATCCTTGATCTCGATCTTCGGTAGAATTTCGAGCTGAACCTTATATTCAAGACCGCCCTTACCGCTGATCGCTGCTTCAACCGTTTCCTGATCTTCAGGGAAAACGATCTTCGGCTCGAGAGCGAGTTTGATCGAATTGTCTTCGATGATCTTGCGGGTCGATTCATTGACGAGGTTCTGCACTACATCGGCCATCACCTGCCGGCCATAGACGCGGCGAAGATGCTCGACTGGTACTTTGCCCGGACGGAAGCCATTGATGCGGACCTTGTCCTTCATCGTGACCAGCTCGGTTGTCAGCCTTGAGGCGAGATCTTCCGCTGGCAGCACGACGTTAAATTCGCGCTTCAAGCCTTCCGAGAGCGTGTTCGTTACCTGCATGATCTTTTCTTGCCTTCACTCAGTGCCGCGCGACATTGCGCGGAGAAACGTGGAATTGGTGCGGGCGGAGGGACTCGAACCCCCACAACTTGCGTCACTGGAACCTAAACCCAGCGCGTCTACCAGTTCCGCCACGCCCGCTTATCCTCTCGGGAACGCGCCGGCGCGAGCCGCGCTCATCCGTCAAAACCCGTCGGGACGCGGCTCTATAGCATGGTCGGAAAAAGACTCCAGCGCAAAAAGGGATGAAAAGCACTCTCAGGGAAAAAGACCGGCAATCACGGATCGAAGCGCCAATGGCAGGTCATGCGCCAAAAGCCCGGGGCCGATCGATCGCCCCGCTTCCGCGTGAAGCCACACGCCAGCTGCCGCAGCCTCAAAGGCGCTATGCCCCTGCGCGAGAAGGCCCCCAATTGCCCCTGCGAGGACATCACCTGATCCGGCGGTCGCCAACCAAGGCGTGCCATTCATCGACACCGCGGCTCGGCCATCCGGCGCGGCGATGACCGTATCAGGCCCCTTCAAAACAACAACCAACCCCAAAAAAGCTGCCGCTTTTCGTGCGCGTGAAAGGCGATCTTTTGCTTGAAGAATATCCCTTTGATCACTGAAAAGACGTGAATATTCACCATCATGAGGCGTAATCACAGCCTCGCTTGTTCCGGTTACTCGAACCTGTGCGGCAAGGGCTGTCGCGTCGCCTCCAAAACTTGTCAGCGCATCGGCATCGAACACCGCCGCGCGTCCACTCTCGAGGACAAACTTGACCTGCGCCCGGGTTGTTGAGCCGATACCCGCCCCCGGGCCAAGCACGACGGCATTGCGACGGGGATCGGCCAGAAGAGCTTCGAGCCCCTCAACACCATTAGCCTGTCTCACCATGATATCGGAGAGCGCGGCCGCATTGACCGCGAGGGCTTCAGAGGGCGACGCCACGGTCACGAGGCCAGCACCCGTCCGTGCACCGGCTTGCGCTGCCAAACGCGCAGCGCCCGTACTCTCGATCCCGCCCGACACCACGAGTAGATGCCCGCGCCGAAACTTGTGCCCCTCTTCCTCCGGCCGCGCGGGTATACCCTTCCAAAGCGCGGGACCATTGACGTGAAGCTTTGGCGACAACGACGCGATCACCTCATCACCTACACCAATATCGGCGACCGTAACTTTGCCGCAAAGCCGCCGCCCGGGATAAAGCCCATGTGCAGGCTTCATTCGGGCAAAAGTAACCGTCCGCAAGGCTTGCATGGCAAAGCCCAGAACTTGGCCTGAATTGCCCTCAACCCCCGAGGGGACGTCGACCGCCAAAACCGGAACGCCCGAGGCGCCGACTTTTTCGAGTACGACCCGCGCCACGCCGTCGATGGAACGGTTGAGTCCTGCGCCAAAAAGCGCGTCAATGACCAATGAAACACCGTCAAGCGATGCGTCTGCGAGCGGCACAAGGGACCCCGCCCACCCTTCAGCGGCGAGAGCGGCATCACCTTTGAGCGCGCCGCGAGATCCGAGGAGTGCAAGCGATACAGTATAGCCGCGCCCCAAAAGACATCGGGCAGCCACGAACCCATCGCCGCCATTATTGCCCGGTCCACAGAGTACAAGGATTGAAGCCCCCGGTTCGACCAGCTCTTGAGCACAAGCAGCGACGGCCCTCCCCGCCCGCTCCATCATAACGATTCCCGGCGTTCCGGCCGAAATCGTCGCCTGATCAGCGCGATTCATCTCTTCAACAGTCAAAATTTCATTCATTGGGCGCGCATTATCCCTGATTTACGTCTATTCCGGCCCCAATCTTGATCATGCCCTCAATTTCAGAAAAGCTGTTGCATATTGTAAATGCAATTGCACAAATTTTAGGCAAATAATGCAATTTTCGACATCAGAGTCACGCAATTCTTAATGGCGTCTCTTTTGTGAGAATGCTACACCGCGTCCGGATTTCGGACCGATTATCGGATCCGAACTCCTCAACGGACCCGGATGCTTCAGATGAAAAAGATCGAGGCGATCATTAAGCCCTTCAAGCTCGACGATGTGAAGGAAGCCCTCCAAGACGTCGGCCTGCAAGGCATAACTGTTACTGAAGCCAAGGGTTTCGGACGACAGAAGGGCCATACGGAGCTCTATCGGGGCGCCGAATATGTCGTCGATTTTCTTCCCAAAGTGAAAATCGAAATCGTACTGCCGGACGATCTCGTCGAGCGCGCTGTGAATGCTATTCGCAACGCGGCTCAAACAGGTCGTATTGGCGATGGCAAGATTTTTGTATCCCCCGTTGAAGAAGCCATCCGTATCCGCACCGGTGAAACCGGGCTTGATGCCATTTAACCCCGTACCGGTTGACCGGTCGGCGACAGTGATCGTGAACGCAGGTTCACTTTTTTAAAAAGAGGACGACGAAGATGAAGACCGCAAAAGATGTCCTGAAGGAAATCAAAGACAAGGACATCAAATATGTCGATTTCCGGTTCACCGATCCGCGCGGCAAGTGGCAGCATGTCACATTCGATGTGTCGATGGTTGATGAAGACATTTTTGCCGAAGGCACAATGTTCGACGGCTCGTCGATTGCCGGTTGGAAAGCCATCAATGAATCAGACATGACCTTGATGCCTGATCCGTCAACAGCGCAGATCGATCCATTCTTTGCAGCACCGACCATGTCGATCGTTTGCGACATTCTCGATCCGGGCACAGGCCAGCCTTACAACCGCGATCCCCGCGGCATTGCGAAAAAGGCCGAAGCCTATTTGAAGTCCACCGGTATCGGCGACACCGTATTCGTCGGCCCAGAAGCTGAATTCTTCATCTTCGACGATGTGCGCTTCATGTCGGATCCGTACAACACAGGCTTCAAGCTTGATCACTCGGAATTGCCGACCAATGGCGACACCGATTACGAAGGCGGTAATCTTGGTCACCGCATTCAGATCAAGGGCGGCTACTTCCCTGTTCCGCCGCAGGACTCGGCGCAAGACATGCGTGGCGAAATGCTCGCCGCTATGGCTTCGATGGGCGTGAAGGTTGAAAAGCATCACCACGAAGTTGCATCCGCCCAGCATGAGCTCGGCATGAAGTTCGACACGCTCGTGACGATGGGCGACCAGATGCAGATCTACAAATATGCGATCCACAATGTCGCGCAGAGCTATGGCAAAACGGCAACCTTCATGCCGAAGCCTGTTTATGGCGACAATGGCTCGGGCATGCATGTTCACCAGTCGATCTGGAAGGGCGGCAAGCCGCTTTTCGCTGGCAACAAATATGCTGATCTCAGCCAAGAATGCCTCTGGTATATTGGCGGCATCATCAAGCATGCGAAGGCTTTGAACGCCTTCACCAATCCGTCGACAAACTCCTACAAGCGTCTTGTCCCGGGTTATGAAGCACCGGTGTTGCTCGCTTACTCGGCGCGTAACCGTTCGGCATCATGCCGCATTCCCTTCACGTCATCGCCAAAAGCGAAGCGTGTTGAAGTGCGCTTCCCTGATCCGATGGCGAACCCTTATCTCGCTTTCGCGGCGATGTTGATGGCCGGCCTCGATGGTATCCAGAACAAGATCGATCCGGGTGCAGCGATGGACAAGGACCTTTACGATTTGCCGCCGAAGGAATTGAAGAAGATTCCAACCGTGTGCGGCTCGCTTCGTGAAGCCCTCCAGAACCTCGACAAGGACCGCGCGTTCTTGAAGTCCGGCGGCGTCTTCAACGACGACTTCATCGACAGCTTCATCGAATTGAAGATGACGGAAGTTGCGCGTTTCGAAATGACCCCGCATCCGGTCGAATTCACGATGTATTATTCGCTCTGATCTTTCGAGATCACCGAAAACACGCGATCAGGGCGCCGCAAGGCGCCCTTTTTGTTGGGCTAGCGCCGCCAAGAATTCCCCTTCTCCCTCCAGACATGCGATAACCCCCCAAACGAATCACGCAAGGCTTCAAGGCAATAAATGACCGATTCCGACGATCTCTTTGGCGGCAACAGCGCGCGTAAACCCTCAAGCGCCAGCGCGAGCAAAGCCTCACCGAAGGCTGACAGTAAAACTGCGAGCACAAGCCGGAACACTTCCGCGGGTACGCCCGGTGAAGCGGGCTATACCGCCGCCTCGATTGAAGTGCTCGAAGGGCTCGAACCCGTTCGCCGCCGTCCCGGCATGTATATTGGCGGTACGGATGAAAAGGCATTTCATCATCTCTTCGCCGAAGTCATCGATAATTCGATGGACGAAGCGGTGGCAGGTCATGCCTCTGTGATCACCGTTGAATTGGAAGCCGATGGGTTTTTGTCGGTGAGCGATAATGGTCGCGGTATCCCGATCGATCCGCATCCGAAATTCAAAGACAAATCCGCCCTCGAAGTCATCATGACAGTGCTTCATGCGGGCGGTAAATTCGATTCAAAAGTTTACGAAACCTCCGGCGGTTTGCATGGCGTCGGTGTGTCGGTTGTGAATGCGCTTTCTGAATTGCTCGAAGTTGAAGTGGCGCGTGGCCAGCAGCTTTATCGGCAAGATTTTTCGCGCGGCAAGCCGCTCGGTAAAGTCAAACTGATCGGCAAAATTCAAAACCGTCGCGGCACGAAAGTGCGTTTCAAACCCGATCATGAAATCTTTGGTAAAGCCGCGAAATTCTCACCCGCGCGCTTATTCCGTATGGCGCGTTCGAAAGCCTATCTTTTCGGCGGCGTTGAAATCCGCTGGTCGTGCACACCCTCTCTTGTTGAAGGTACCGATGTTCCTGCCGAAGCGGTGTTCCGTTTTCCCTCGGGCCTTAAAGATTATCTCGCCAATGAGATCGAAGGGCGTGAAGTCGTTACGGATCAAATCTTTTCCGGCAAGATTGAAAAGCAAGGCGGCCACGGTTCGCTTGAATGGGCGATCTCTTGGCTCGGCGGCGTTGATGACGGCTTCGTCAATTCCTATTGCAACACGATCCCGACACCTGAAGGCGGCACGCATGAACAGGGCTTGCGCATCGCGCTATTGCGCGGTCTGAAAGATCACGCGGAACGCATCAATCAATCAAAGCGTGCAGCTAATCTCACCACCGACGACATCATGGTAACCTGCGCGGCGATGTTATCAGTCTTCATTCGTGAGCCTGAATTCCAAGGCCAGACCAAAGACAAGCTTGCGACACTCGAAGCCTCAAAAATCGTCGAAAGCGCCATTCGTGACGCCTTCGATCATTGGCTGGCAGCGGCACCGAGCCAAGCGCTGAAACTTCTCGACTGGGTGGTGGAACGGGCCGACGAGCGGCTGCGCCGTCGCGCTGACAAAGAAATCGCCCGCAAGACGGCCGTGCGTAGATTGCGCCTGCCGGGCAAATTGGCTGACTGCTCTTCGGCCGGCACAGCGGGGTCCGAAATCTTCATCGTCGAAGGGGACTCGGCCGGCGGTTCAGCAAAACAGGCACGCGACCGCGCGACCCAGGCCATCCTTCCCTTGCGCGGGAAGATCCTCAATGTCGCCTCGGCGACGCGCGACAAACTCCTCGCCAACCAGCAACTCTCCGATCTCCTCCAGGCGCTTGGCTGCGGCACGGGCAATCACTATCGCGACGATGACCTGCGCTATGAGCGCGTGATCATCATGACCGATGCGGATGTCGACGGCGCACATATCGCTTCGCTTTTGATAACCTTCTTTTGGAGGCAAATGCCGAAACTCATTGATAATGGTCATCTTTTCTTGGCTGTACCGCCACTCTACCGGCTCTCCCATGGCGGCAAGACGGCCTATGCCCGCAATGATGCGCATAAGGACGAGCTCATGCGCACGGAGTTCAAGGGCAAGTCCAATATCGAGATCGGCCGCTTTAAAGGGTTGGGCGAAATGATGCCGGGACAGCTCAAGGAAACGACCATGGACCCCCGTCGTCGCACCCTCCTCCGCGTGGTCATTCCGGACGATGGCAAACCGGCTGCGGAAAGCGCCGTCGAGCAATTGATGGGCAACCGCCCCGAGGCACGCTTTGCCTTCATTCAGGAACGCGCGGCGTTTGCCACCGAGCTTGTCGATCTCTGACCCGTTTTATCCCCGCCGGCATTAACCCCAAATGGGCCTAAGGCTTTCAAAGGCCGCCCGAAGCGGCTATGACGGACGGACAAATAACCGGATCAGCCTTACTTTGGGCTGAAACAGACCCTTAACATAGGTCTTTGAAGAGGCACCGCGATGAAAACCGTTCACGTCTTGAATGGTCCTAATCTGAACCTGCTCGGTACGCGGGAACCCTCGACCTATGGCACAGCGACCCTCAAAGATATTGAGACGGCGCTCCAAACAAAGGCCCAGGCGGCTGCAGTAAGGCTCGTCTTCAAGCAAACGAACCGCGAGGGCGAGCTTGTTGACTGGATCCAAGAAGCGGGCGCTGCGAAAGCCGGCGTGCTTTTGAATGCAGGCGCTTACACGCATACGTCGATCGCGCTTCATGATGCGATCCGCGCCGCAGGCGTGACCGTCATCGAAGTTCACTTGAGCAATGTCTTTGCTCGTGAAGCCTTCAGACATCATTCTTACATTTCACCAGTTGCAAAAGGCGTTATCTGCGGATTTGGCGCGGCGAGTTATGATATCGCCTTTGACGCCCTTCTGCTTCATCTCGCCTAATTCATATTCGTTGACAGCGGAGCCTAAACGGAATGCGTAAGCCCATGAAGAAAACAACAAAGCCAAAAGCGAAAGCAGCTAAAAAGTCAGCCGCCCCATCGCCTGCAAAAGCTGAACGCAAAGTTAGTGCACCAAAGGCACAATCCGCGATCGACACCGATCTCGTCGAAGTGCTCGCGCGTCTCCTCGGCAAGACCGACCTTTCCGAAATCGAAGTGGAGAAAGGTGATCTGCGCATTAAGGTTGCGCGCGCGCTCACAGCCGCACCCATGACTCATGCGGTTCATATGCCCGCTCAGCCTGTTGCCGCCGCCCCTGCCCCCGTCGCCGCTGCTCCTACCGCAAAGGCTGATACCGCACATCCGGGCGCGGTTGCATCCCCAATGGTTGGCACGGCCTATCGTCGCCCCTCACCGGATGCAAAAGCTTTTGTTGAAGTGGGCGCCGTCGTTAAGGCCGGCGAAAAGATTTTGCTCATTGAGGCGATGAAGACGTTCAACGAAATCGTTGCGCCCCGCGCAGGCACCATCACTTCCATTCTCGTTGAAGACGGACAGCCGGTTGAATTCGGCGAAACACTGCTCGTCATCGAATAATCACAACCGAGGACCCCTCTGATGTTTGACAAGGTTCTCATCGCAAACCGAGGCGAGATCGCGCTTCGCGTGTTGCGTGCTTGCAAAGAGCTCGGCATTGCAACCGTCGCGGTTCATTCAACAGCAGACGTCAACGCGATGCATGTGAAGCTTGCCGATGAAAGCGTGTGTATCGGCCCGCCGACATCGCGTGACTCATATCTCAATATTCCGTCATTGCTCGCAGCCTGCGAGATTACTGGCGCTGATGCGATCCATCCCGGTTATGGATTCCTATCTGAGAACGCGCGCTTTGCTGAAATTCTCGAAAGCCACGGTATTACATTTATCGGTCCTAAATCCGAACATATCCGGATCATGGGCGATAAGATTGAAGCAAAGCGTACAGCGAAGAAGCTCGGCATTCCGTGCGTGCCCGGTTCCGATGGCGGTGTGACGGACGAAAAAGACGCTCTCAAGATTGCCAAGAAAATCGGCTTCCCCGTCATTGTGAAAGCGGCAGCTGGTGGCGGCGGTCGCGGCATGAAAGTCGCGCGTACAGAAGCGGATCTTGTCGATGCCTTTCATACTGCACGTACTGAAGCGAAGGCCGCTTTCGGTGATGATGCCGTCTATATCGAAAAGTTTTTGGAAAAGCCTCGTCACATTGAAATTCAAGTTCTCGGTGACGGACAAGGCAATGCCGTGCATCTTGGTGAACGCGATTGCTCGCTACAACGCCGTCATCAAAAAGTATGGGAAGAAGGACCTTCGCCTGCACTCAATGAAAGCATGCGCTCGGAAATAGGTGAAGTTTGCGCGCAAGCGATGCGTGATCTTGGGTATCTTGGCGTCGGCACAATTGAATTTCTCTACGAAGATGGAAAATTCTATTTCATTGAAATGAACACGCGCATTCAGGTCGAACATCCGGTGACAGAAATGATTACCGGTATCGATCTTGTGAATGAACAAATCCGTATTGCGGCCGGTGCGCCCCTTGGCATCAAACAATCGGACATCAAATTGCAAGGTCATGCGATTGAATGTCGTGTAAATGCCGAGAACCCCGCAACCTTCCGTCCCTCACCCGGTAAGATCGCCTATTTCCATCCGCCTGGCGGTTTGGGTGTGCGCGTCGATTCAGCCGTCTATCAAGGCTATACGATCCCGCCGCATTATGACTCGCTTGTTGGCAAACTCATTGTTCATGGCCGCACGCGCAATGAATGTCTGATGCGTCTTCGTCGTGCACTTGATGAATTTGTCGTCGACGGCATTGAAACAACTTTGCCATTGTTCCGCACGCTTGTGCGCAACGCCGATATTCAAAACGGTCTTTATGACATCCATTGGCTCGAGCATTTTTTAAATGCAGGCGGCATGGATGAAACGCCGTCGGCGTAACTCATAATGAGCCGCCGGTCGCTTTCGCCCGACGGCATCACTCCTGAACTGATGCTGCGTGCCTATTCCATCGGCGTGTTTCCGATGGCTGAGAGTGCGCATGATCCTTGGTTACATTGGATCGAACCGCGACAGCGCGGCATTATCCCGTTCGATCAACTTCATATTTCAAGAAGCCTCGCCAAAACGATCCGCGCTAATCCATTTGATATTCGCATCAATTCAGATTTTCCGCGCATGATAGAATCCTGTGCAACAGCGCGCGAAACAACATGGATCAGTCACCGTTTGCGTATGCTCTATAATGAGCTGCACGAACAAGGCTATGCCCATAGTGTTGAAGCCTGGTTAGACGGCAAACTTGTCGGCGGTCTCTTCGGCATTGCCTTAGGTGGTGCGTTTTTTGGCGAGAGTATGTTTCATACAAAGCGCGATGCGTCTAAAGTTGCGCTCACCCATCTTGTCGCGCGGCTGATTGCCGGACAATTTCGCCTGCTCGACACGCAATTCATTACGCCCCATCTTGCGAGTCTGGGGGCAATTGAAATCGACCGTACAACCTATCTTGCTCATCTTGATCAGGCGCTTGATGTGGACACGGATTTCTTTGCCTTCGATGAGTCATTCATCCATGAAGGTCACGAAATCCTATCGATCCTCAAAGGCGATCTTGTCGATTAGTTTTTCTTCGCCGGCTTTGTCGGCACAAGCTGCGTCGGTTGTGCTGTTGAAGACGGTGCGGTTGTCGCTGACGCAGGTGGCGGCGATTTTGGCGTGATCTCGGTTGATTCCGGGATAACAACGGTACCGCCTTTGCACCCGATCAACCATACATCATAAATCGGATGCTCAACGCCATTTAGACCTGGTGATGAGGCAAACACCCATCCGCCGAATAGACGCTTCGTTTCACCGGCGACGGTGATTTCATCCACTTCAACAAAAGCCGTTGTGTTTTGCGGTTCTGTGATCGGGCGCGTGTAGCAGACACGCGGTGTCACGAGAAACGCGCCGAATTCCACTGTTTCGTCGATACCGACTTCAAAGGAAATGATGCGCCCGGTGATCTTGTCGAGGCCCGAAAAAATGGCGATGGGATTTTTGATTTTATCGGCCCAGGCGAGCGACGAGGCGCTAATCAACAGCAGCGCTGAGGTCCATGCAACTAAGACCGCTCGTGTATTCACTCTCACCATCACAAAGGCCCCTCGCGCCCAAAACTATAATAGGCGGATCGGGCTCTAGCACGGTAAGGGGGGCGGGAAAAAGGCCAAAGCCGTCAGACCGTCATTTTCTCTTTCCGGCATAGGATTTGATCTCGGTAAAAGTCGATCCGGCCAAGCGATCGATCCGTCTTTTGATTTCCGAGCGCCGGTCATTCAGTCGATACACAGAGCGAGCAAGGGCCACAAAAGTCTCGTCGAAGACTTTCTGAGCTTCCGCGAGCCGAAGACGGTCCTCGACTTACCAAAGCTCGGCATTGATGGCGCGCAATTCGGTATCAAGGCCGACCAGCGCGTCATTCTGCGCCAGGACAGCGTCCCATGCCGGATCAAGCGCCGCACGCTGGCGCTTCGCCTCCGCCTTCACGGCCTTCTGGGCAGCGCGTTCCGATTTGAGGTCGAGGATGCCGCGACGATCAGCAAGCTCGCCAATAGAGACAGGCACGAGGGGGCGCGCGGTCTCAGAGGGGCGTGCGATTTCAACCGATGTTTTGGACTCTTCAGGCGCCTTACCCATCACACGCAGTAGATTGTCACGCAGCCGCTCCATGGGCTCACGCCAATCACCCGCCGTCTTTTGGCGATATAAAGTCACGGATGGATACCAGACATTGTCGTGTTCGCGCGCGAGCCAGCGCCAATCGGGTTCACGCCTCAATAAAAGATCAGTCGGCCGACCCAAAGCGCCCGCAACATGAAGGATCGATGTATCGACACTCACAACGCGATCAAGTGACATCATGACCGCCGCTGAATCGAGAAAGGCTTGCCCGCCCTCATCGAACTCATCGCCCAACAAAATAAGACGATCACGGAAAGAGACGGTTTCGGCTTCTTGAAGGCCTTTGCCCTTTTGCAAAACAACCAAAGCAACATGGGGCAGCTCTGCGAGCGGTGCGAATGTTTCAAGCGGCGCTGAACGGCCTTTTTCTGCCGGTGAATCAGGATTACCGGCCCAGGCAATGCCGATCAAAAATTTATCCTTCGGGAGTTTCTCTCTCCATTTTTCAACACGCACCGGATCAGCTTTAATATAGGGTACGCCTTCGCCATAGAGTGCCGGGTCAATATTGAATGCGCGCGGAATATGGAGCAAGGGCGTCCAGCCTCCGACACCTTCAACACTACCGGGCTCATCACTCGGCTTCAAAGTGATCGGCAGCTCCATCGTCTTCAGCAAATCAAACAAGATGCGATGAGTCACGAAGGTGACATCAACCCCCTTCTCAACCAGAAACTTTAGATAGCGCGCAAAATGAATTGTATCGCCGAGCCCCTGCTCATCCATCACAAGCAGCTTTCTCGGTGCAGGACCGCCCGTCCATCGCGGCACATCACTGCGCGTGCCATCTGCATTCCGCAGCGTCACCGCGGGCTGCGCCGACATCAATTTAAAGCGGATATCGAATGCATCCCACGCATCCGCCCATTGTTCACGACGAAACAGAACAAGCGCTGTGCGCGCGGCAGCGTCCGTATGGTTCGGATCGATCGAGCGGATGAAGCGCAAGAGCAGTAACGCTTCCGACAAACGCCCGTGAAGAATCTCGTGCTCGGCCAAAGCAAAGAGGTGACTGACTTCTTGTTCGCTTGGCGCACGGGGCATCGGACTTCCTGAAGTTTGGGAACTGACCTGGGCACTCATGACCGACCTCCAGAACGGAAAGCCGACACAATTACGCGAGACCACTCACAAACTTTTGAAACCGATTACTCAAATTTTAAGAAAATGGACCGAAAGTTTTATTTTACGCTTCCGGCGACCATGGGGTGTAATCCCCCGTTACCTGCGGCCTTTGGCCAGCAGAAAGGATTGAACCCTGCGGCCGCCAAGCATCGGCAGTACCAGTCCGATTCTGAAGATGAGGCAATTCCCATTCGCGAGCTTTATAATGCTCGTCAAACGGCGGAACATCCAGCTTGTGGTGCATCCAGCCATACCAGCCCGGAGGGATACGTGAGGCTTCCGCCTCGCCATTGTAAACCACCCAACGGCGGACAATACCGAGCGCGGGATCTTTGATCCCGCCCTTTGTCTGGTAATACCGGTTACCGAACTCATCCGATCCGACAAATTCCCCGTTACGCCACGTATGAAAAAGCGTGCCGATCGTGGCACCGTTCCACCAGGTGAAAATGAGAGTGAGTATACGGATCATGACGTGTATATCCCCGGGAAAACCCCCTGAAAACGGGCCGGACTATGGCGAGCCGGGCCCGATTTGTCCAGTCTTCCCTCCCGCTTCCGGCATGCCTCCTTCGCCTAAGGTGTGCTTTGCCGGAAGCCCAAGCCTCTGCTAGAACCGCCTCAATTGAGATAGCGGATCAGGGCCTCAATCAGAAGGCCCGAGGCGCGTTGAAGAAAGAGGATGGGATAATGGCAAAAATCAAGGTCGCAAACCCGGTTGTCGAACTCGACGGCGATGAGATGACCCGGATCATCTGGCACTATATTCGCGATAAGCTGATCCATCCCTATCTCGACGTCGATCTTCACTATTATGATCTGTCGGTTGAAAACCGCGACGCGACCAATGACCAGGTCACCATCGACTCCGCCAATGCGATCAAGAAACATGGCGTTGGTGTAAAATGCGCGACCATCACGCCCGACGAAGCCCGTGTGAAAGAATTCAATCTCAAGGAAATGTGGAAATCGCCGAATGGCACGATCCGCAATATTTTAGGCGGCGTGATTTTCCGCGAACCGATCATCTGTAAAAACGTACCGCGTCTTGTTCCACATTGGACACAGCCGATTGTCGTGGGACGACATGCGTTCGGTGATCAATATCGTGCAACCGATTTCAAGGTTCCCGGCAAAGGCCGTATGACGATTAAGTTCGAAGGCGATGACGGCACCGTGATCGAAAAGGAAGTGTTCAAATTTCCGAGCGCCGGTGTCGCGATGTCGATGTATAATCTCGATGACTCT
>CANGSG010000018.1 GCA_947456435.1 Hyphomicrobiales bacterium | reverse complement strand
TCAATCTCTTCATCATGCTGCCACACATCGAGTGCTGCACTCACATCACGCTGTGCATAGGCTCCGAGCACACGATGAAGGCGCTCAAGGGCAAGATCGCTAATATGAACGACGCCGCCGACGATTTTCTGCGGTGCGAACTGTCCATCCATCGCAACGACTCGCTTGCCAACATTCTTTGCAAGATCTCCGATACGCTCAATATCGGATGCAATGCGAATTGCTGAGACGAGCGCACGGAGATCAATTGCCATCGGCTGGCGACGCGCAATCGTCAATACGGCTTTCTCTTCGATCTCGCGTTCGAGCACATCAAGTTTAGAGTCGGTAGCGATCACGCGTTGGGCGAGTTCAGTATCACCCTTTACCAGAGCATTAATGGCATTGGTGAGCATGGTTTCGGCAATGCCGCCCATTTCGGAGATCTTGCGGCCGATCTCCATTAACTCATCATCATAGGCGCGTACGGTATGATCGGACATGGCTTGTCTCCAATTCTTTAAACCAACATCAGCCGAAGCGGCCGGTAATATAATCTTGAGTTCGTGAGTCGCGGGGCGCAGTAAAGATTTTCGATGTCTCGTCAAACTCAACCAATTCGCCAAGATACATAAAGGCGGTATGCTCGGAAACACGCGCGGCTTGCTGCATGTTATGGGTTACAATGGCGATTGTGTAATCGTGTTTCAATTCATCAATTAATTCTTCGATCTTGGCTGTCGAGATCGGATCAAGTGCTGAGCACGGTTCATCAAACAGGATCACTTCTGGTTTGATGGCGACGGTACGCGCAATACAAAGACGCTGCTGCTGTCCGCCTGAAAGGCTTAAGCCATTAGCGTTAAGCTTATCTTTAACTTCATTCCACAAGGCCGCGCGCTTCAACGCGTGCTCAACACGGCCATCAAGTTCTGACTTGGAAAGCGACTCATAGAGTTTCAGCCCAAAGGCAATATTATCATAAATTGTCATGGGAAATGGTGTTGGTTTTTGGAACACCATACCGATGCGCGCCCGTAGCAAATTGAGATCAACACCCGGATCAAGAATATTGCGACCGTCAAACAGCACTTCACCTTCGGCATGCTGATTAGGATAAAGATCATACATACGGTTTAAAACACGCAGAAGCGTTGATTTTCCGCAACCCGACGGGCCGATGAAAGCGGTTACTTTGTTGGCGTAAAGCGGAATATTAATTCCTTTAAGGGCCAGCGCATTCCCGTAGTAAAACTTCAAATCGCGAATGGAGATTTTCTCGTTCATGGCCCTGTCTGTCCCGATAAGTCTTTCAGAATTCTGTTGTACTTACGACTGCTTCTTCGTGCCGCCCAAGATACGCGCTACAATATTCAATGCGAGAACGGCCAATGTCACAATCAAAGCGCCCGTCCAGGCCAATTGTTTCATATTGGCGTCAGGCGTGTTGATGAAGCTGTTGATCGTCGTTGGCAAACTCGCGATCGGCTTCATGAGGCTCGCGCTCCAGAAGTTGTTGGAGAATGCCGTGAAGAGTAGCGGTGCGGTTTCACCCGCAATTCGCGCGACCCCCAATAGAACACCAGTGAGAATTCCCGTGCGCGCGGCGCGATAGGCTACATGCCACACAACATGAGAGCGCGGCAGGCCCATAGCGGAGGCCGCTTCACGCAAGGTGTTCGGCACCAAAAGCAGCATGTCCTCGGTTGTTCTCACAACAACCGGAATAACGATAACGGCTAACGCCAAGGAACCGGCTAGGGCCGAAAAATTTTTCATCGGCACCACAACGATTCCATAAATGAAAAGGCCGATAATGATCGACGGCGCTGAAAGCAAAATATCATTGATAAAGCGAATGGTCGGCGTTGTCTTCGAATAGCGTCCATATTCCGCAAGATAGGTTCCAGCCAAGATGCCAATAGGAGCGCCAATGCCAACACCAAGCACCGTCATCATCAACGTGCCAAAGATAGGATTCAGCAATCCGCCGCCTGTTTCACCCGGTGGTGGCGTCATCTCCGTAAAAACCTCGAAAGTTAAATGCGGCAGTCCGTTTAAGAGCAAGGAGAAGAGAATGAGAAAGAGCCAGACTATTCCAATAGTTGTCGCCAAAAGACACAAGGCCATAGCGGTTAAATTGGAACGGCGGCGACTTGCATAGAGCGACATGTTATGCCCCCGCGCGTTTTTCGAGGCGCATCAACATCAGACGCGCTGCTGCAAGAACGAAGAACGTAAGGATAAACAACAAGAGGCCGAGATACATTAAGGCGGAGCGATGAAGATCCGCGCTTTCGGCAAACTCGCTCGCGATCGCTGCTGAGATCGTCGTGCCGGGCGAAAAGATCGATCCGTCAATTTTGAAACTATTTCCGATGATGAATGTCACCGCCATGGTTTCACCGAGCGCGCGGCCCAACGCCAACATCACGCCCCCCACTAAGCCGACGCGGGTGAAGGGGATAACGACATTCGTCACCACTTCCCATGTCGTGCACCCGATGCCGTAAGCGGATTCTTTTAAAACAGGGGGTACAGTGCTGAACACATCAACCGCAATCGCGGTGATGAAGGGTAGGATCATAATCGCCAAGACGAGCGACGCATTAAAGAGACTGATATTTGAAATCATCTCAGCGCCGAAAATGATATTTAAAACGGGAATATCTTGCACAGCCCAAACAATGCCGGGCTCGACATATTGCGCCAGGAAGGGCCCGAGAACGAAAAAGCCCCACATGCCATAAATGATCGAAGGGATGCCGGCTAAAAGTTCGACCGCAACGCGGATCGGGCGGCGCAAAGGGATCGGGCAGAGTTCAGTCAGGAAGATCGCAACACCGAGACCAAACGGAACGGCGATCAGCATTGCAATGAAAGAGGTGAGCAACGTGCCATAAATCGGCGCAAGCGCACCAAGGATTGGCTCGTCAAGTTGCGGGGCCCATCGCCGCGTTACCAAAAACTCGAGGCCAAATGTCTGAATTGCAGGCCATGCGCCCATGATGAGCGACACGACGATTCCGGCCAGAAGAATGAAAACACCATAAGCGCAAAGGCGCGTCACAAGATGGAAGCTGCGATCACCCAGCGCCATGCGCGCCAGTATTTTCGAGCGCGCAGCGCTTAACCGGCCATCATGATCAAGCGAAGGAGTGGCATGCGTCATAATCGGCCCCCTTTTCCCTGCCCGTCATTTTGAGGTCGGCACCGTTTAGTCTTCGGTTCGTTTTATTAGATCGGGACGCTTTGTGAAGCGCCCCGATCTTGTAATCCCGTCAAATCATCACAGAAGGATGACCGAGCAGCGACCGCTTATTTCTTGATCTGCGACCAAACGGCCGATTTGACTTTCGAGACAACCGAGTCAGGCATCGGGATATAATCGAGATCCTTCGCCATGCTGCCGCCATTGGCGTAAGCCCAGTCGAAGAACTTAAGAGCTGCCGCAGCCGCTTCTGCATCGTCTGATTCTGTCGGCATGAGGATGAAGGTCGCGACCGTCATCGGCCAAGCGCTGGCGCCTGGTTGATTGGCGAGAACGAGGTTGAAGTGATCAGCCTTGGCCCAATCAGCATTCTGTGCAGCAGCCTGGAAGCTTTCGAATTTCGGCTTCACGCGCTTGCCCGCTGAGTTGATCATGTCGGTGTAAGCAAGGCCATTCTGGATCGCGAAGGCGAGCTCAACATAACCAATCGAACCCTTGGTCTGCATGACATTGTTGGCCACGCCATCATTGCCCTTGCCGCCGATGCCGACAGGCCATTCAACCGCTTCACCCGTGCCGACTTTTTTCTTGAAGTCTTCATTCACGGCCGAGAGATAATAAGTGAAGTTATAGGTCGTGCCCGAACCGTCTGAACGGCGGATTACGATGATCGGAAGATCAGGAAGCTTCGCCTTGGGGTTGAGCGCGGTCAAAGCGGCATCATTCCAACGCTTGATCTTGCCCGAATAGATGTCACCAAGCGTCTGGCCGTCGAGAACGAGATCGGAAGCGCCAACGCCTTCGAGATTGACGATCGGCACGATGCCGCCCATCACCATCGGCCACTGCACGAGGCCCCGCTTATCGAGCCATTCGCCCGTCTGCGGGATGTCGGAACCGGCGAAAGTCACGGTGCGCGCTTCGATCTGCTTGCGACCAGCGCCCGAACCAACGCCCTGATAGTTCACAGCTGAACCAGAGGCCTTTTTATAGGCATCGGCCCATTTCAAATAGATCGGAGCCGGGAATGTCGCGCCGGCGCCCGAAACGTCCTTTGCGAGCGCTGCGGTAAACGAAACCGCTGCCACAAGGCCGGCAGCCAAAACTGTCTTCAAATTCATGGGATAATCTCCAACAAGGGGATTTTAGGGTCGATCCCAGCGGCCGCGCCCTACAAGGCAGATCACCGGACCACGAGACACGACGCGTCTCGATGACGCCGTCCTAAGCGGGTCCGATGACACATTTATGACATCAAAAAGACAGTGGGGAGAGGTTGGGGAAAACCCTAACCGGCGATCGTCAGACTGACGATGCCGTGCGTGGCAAAAGCACCCGGAATACCGAGCCCTGCCCTTTTTCACTTTCAATCACCAGCCGACCACGATGCCGGTTGACGATGTGTTTGACGATCGCGAGTCCCAAGCCCGTACCCCCACTCTCGCGACTGGCCGAGGCATCGACACGATAAAAACGCTCGGTCAAACGCGGCAAATGTTCAGGTGCGATACCCGCTCCAAAATCACGAACGGATAAAGCCATGTCATCAGTCGGATCGGTGCCAACAGGCTTCAGATCAATTTCAACCCGCCCGCCGGATTGGCCATATTTGATTCCATTTTCGACGAGATTCTCGACGACGCGCAAAAGTTCATCGCGATCACCCGGAAGATGGCAGGGTTCATTGGATGCGACGATCTCAAGCGTGACACCCCGCGCCGAGGCTGTGGGTCGCAACGTATCAACCGACTGCTGGATAACCGATGCCATATCAACAAGGTCTACCGGCCGACGATGCTCACTCATCTCAACACGTGAGAGCGATAAGAGATCATCAATCAACCGTGCCATGCGCCGACCTTGTTCGCGCATGATCGATAAGAAACGCGTTTGTGCATTGGGATCGGCGCGCGCCGGGCCTTGGAGCGTTTCGATAAAGCCAATTAAAGACGCGAGAGGGGTGCGCAATTCATGGCTTGCATTGGCGACGAAATCGACACGCATTGATTCAAGACGCCGCGCTTCCGTTAAATCGCGCAAAATAACCAGTGCCGCCGGTACCGTACGCGACGAATACGATTCGGGGTCTTGAACACTCCGAACGCGGAACGAAAAATCACGCTCGACCGGATGGCGCTCTGAAAAAGTTCCGTCACGTTCACCATCTTGACTGGCAATGACATCATCAAGCGCTTCAACAAGATCGGGGGCTCGCAATGTAAAGGATAAAGGCATACCCGTGACTAAGGACGGCCAAGCAAGATCTGCGGCCTTATTAAAAAAGAGAATGGTTTTACGCCCATCAATTAAAATGACGGGGTCCGACAAAGCATCAAGACTATTGGACAGAAGGGGCGGAAGCGGGGTCATTTTTATGCTTTCGCCTCATTCAGCCATCAATTTCAGGACCGTTCACACGCGCACGGAGTCTTAAAAATCTTATGACAATCTCATAAAGTGCTAAAGACACCACAGCGACAACAAAAGGCCCAAGATAATAGCACAAGCGAAAAAGAAGCAGGGCGCCGATCACGCCTTCACGCGGCAAATTATGAAGGGCCAACAAAATCGTCGCTTCGAAGACACCAAGCCCGCCCGGTGCGTTACTTACAACACCGAGAATGCAGGCAAAGGCATAAATCGCGGCGAAAGTTTCAAAGGCAACGCCATGACCTTCGGGCAAAAGCACATAAAGAACCGCCGCTGCCGCGCAGACATCCGCGGCGCCTAACGCCAATTGACCCAGTGATACGCGAAGCGTTGGCAATTCAATCAAGAACCGCTTGATGCGCATATGGCGTCTCTTCGCTGCCGTCCATACGAGATAGACGAGAATGCCAGAAAGTACGGCCATGCCGATCAGTTGATTAACCGAGGCGCTGGCTTGATTGATAAAGGATATCGCTTCGGCTTGCCAAATAATGCCAATCCCAAAAACAACGGCCATACCGAGAATAAAAGTCATTCCCGCAATCAATGTCAGACTGGCGACTTTCGATGATGAGATGCCGGCGGCGGAATAAATCCAGTAGCGCACGGTGCCAGCCGTGAGCCAAGGAAACCCAAGCGTGAAGGAAATCGCGTAACTTGTGAACGATGCGAAGGCGACGCGCGCGGGATGAGCCTTAATCGCAAGTTGGCGCATGGCAAGTGCGTCGTAACCGGTGAGAAACAGATAACTCGCCACGGTAAAAATAACGGCAAGACCTATCTGCTCATTGCCCGCTTTACGAAACGCCTCGACAACATCATTAGGCCTCACTTCGCCGGCGATGCGATAAAGAACATAGAGCGCCGCCCCAAAAAGAAGAACGCTGGCCAAGCCTCCCAGGAGAGACATGCCTTGCCGCTCAATCGCGGGCGATGCGGGAGAGTCTTTCGACGAGGGCGCGCGTTCCGTCATGAAAACTACGTAAGACAACCTGATCCGGGCGGGTTCCGTTCTATGACCGCTCGACAGGGCGAAAGCAAGGCAGAGCGGCCTTAGGCCCCCGCAGCCTCTTCAAGCGCGGAAGCCGACACGCCGATGTCACCGGCGGCGGCGAGAATTTGCGCCCATGTCGCGGGATCCACAGGAATGCCGTCGCGAAGACGCTCCGTCCGCGTTTTTCGCTCAGGATCACCCGGCAAGAGCACCGAAGGGTCGGCCCCCGGCGCCGGGCTTTGAACCCAGCTGATCATCTCTTCGAGCTCGCGGAAATAAGACGGCGCCGTACCGATGCGGTTCGGCGCGATCAGAATCGAGAGCATATTGTTGACGATGGCCTTGCGCGTAACGAGACCCTTGATGGCTTCGCCGCCTGTCAAAGCGCCCGCCAAAGCTTCGCACGCAAAAGCGAGCGTCCACCCTTTATGCTCGCCGAACGGCAATATCGCGCCGCGGGGATCGGTGAACAAAGTCGCGGGATCATTTGTGGGGTGACCCGCCGCATCAATCAATGTGCCTTCAGGAACAGACACACCCTTGTTGTAAGCGACACGAATTTTTCCATGCGCCAAACGGCTCGTCGCAAAATCAACGATGACTGCCGCGTGACCTTCACGCGGTATACCGATAGAAATCGGGTTCGTCACAACACGGGCAACCGTTCCGCCAAAAGGCGCGACAACGGGCTCGGCGATCACATTGACGAAATGAATAGAGACAAGCCCGGCTGCGGCGCATTGCTCCGCCCAGTGACCAATACGGCCGATATGATGACTATTGTGCAGCGCGACGATTGAAGAACCCTGCGTTTTCGCGCGTTCAATACCCATCACCATGGCATCATGCGCGATGCTTTGCCCAAGGCCGAGACCGCCATCGAGCACAAGCGTTGAGCCAAATTCTGAAACAATACGCGGTACAGCGTTGAGTTTCAGCTCATCCCCTTTCAAAGCGGCGATATAGGCCGGTATCATACCGATGCCATGTGAATCATGGCCCTTTAAATTCGCTTCGATCAAGTGATCAGCGAGAAGATCACATTCGCGCGGTGAAGAGCCAGCCGCCGAAAAAATATGCCGCGCGACAGATTTTAAATTATCTGAACGAATTTTCTTTTCACCACCGGCCATGATCTCGGGCGCTCCTTAAGCTGCGTCATCACGCATTTGGTAATCTTTGACATCGGCAATTGAAATTGCCGGCCAACGCTCATGCTCATAATTCAACGTAAAGGCGGAAGGCGCAAGAAAAACCGGCGCGCCGTCAAGATCATGCGCAATCGACGATCCATGCGAATCGATAAATTTTTCCAATTCAACCTTGTCAGCGGACGATATCCAGCGGCAGACGGTGAACCGTGTTGGTTCCAATTCAATCGGTAACCCATATTCGGCGTTCAAACGCTCAACGAGAACATCAAGCTGCAAAGCACCGACCACGCCAACAATAGCGCCTGACCCATCAAGCGGATTGAAGAGTTGCACAACCCCCTCTTCACCCAATTGCTGCAAGGCTTCTTTGAGTTTCTTGGCTTTCATCGCGTCTTTCAAACGCACACGCCGCAATATTTCAGGAGCGAAGCTGGGCACACCGCGAAAGATCAAATCTTCCCCTTCGGTAAGCGTATCACCGATGCGCAACGTGCCATGGTTAGGAAGACCGACAACATCACCGGCATAGGCTTCTTCGGCTAACACACGATCACGTGCGAAAAAAAATTGCGGGGCATTCACAGGAAGCGCTTTTCCTGTGCGAACAAGCTTCGCTTTCATGCCGCGTTCAAGACGCCCTGAACACACACGAATAAAGGCGATGCGGTCGCGATGATTGGGATCCATATTCGCTTGGATCTTAAAGACAAAGCCGGTCATTTTACCTTCATCAGCATTGACCATGCGGCCTGCTGCGGCTTGTGCGCGCGGCGGCGGCGCAATCGCGGCCATCGCATCAATGAGATCACGCACGCCGAAGTCACGCAATGCCGATCCAAAAAACACGGGCGTCAAATGGCCTTCGCGAAAGGCGGCGAGATCGAAGGGGCGACAGGCTTCTGCAGCCAACGAAATTTCTTCACGAAACGCATCGCGCTCATGTTCGGGAATAAGATTTGAAAGGCGTGGATCGTCTGGACCATCAACAACCAACGGCGCTTCATCGGAATCAAATTTACGAAATGTATGGCTGGTGAAATCATAAGTGCCTGCAAAATTTTTACCACGGCCGACCGGCCAGGTTGCAGGAGCAGTATCAAGCGCCAAGGTCTTTTCGATTTCATCCAAGAGATCGAAAGGATCACGCGTTTCACGATCCATTTTATTGATGAAGGTAACGATCGGAATATCGCGCAAGCGGCAGACTTCAAATAATTTGCGTGTACGCGCTTCGATACCTTTTGCCGCGTCAATCACCATCACAGCGGAATCGACGGCGGTCAGCGTGCGGTACGTATCCTCCGAGAAGTCTTCATGGCCCGGTGTGTCGAGAAGATTGAAAACGCAGCCGGCATATTCGAAGGTCATGACGGATGTAACAACGGAAATGCCACGCGCGCGTTCAATTCCCATCCAGTCCGAGCGAGTCTGAGCGCCGCCGCGGCGCGCCTTCACCTCACCGGCAAGCTGAATGGCCCCGCCCATGAGCAGGAGCTTTTCGGTCAGCGTCGTCTTGCCGGCGTCCGGATGGGAGATGATCGCGAAAGTGCGCCGTCGCTCGGCCTCGGTCTTCAGTGTCATGGGGGGTTCCCGGCCCGGACTGGCTCCGGAAGCCTTTAATGGTTGTTCGCGTATCAGACGTTAAGGGCGGGATACTGGGGAACGGCCCCTAAATCAATGAAAATGCGGCAGAAGCGGCCTTTCAGCACCCTAGCGGCTTGAAACTCCGAAACTTTTTTTGTTTTTTTTAACCCGCTTTTACGGCTACGCCTAAGCTCCAGCGTCTAAGAAAAATTAAACCGGTCACGGGTGCAATGGGTAGCGGCGTAAAAATTCACGAACTTGCTCGCCGCCGAAGGCACCTCATTGATATCGAGCTCGATTTTTTCAAGAGCCGGACAAGCTCCACGATCGAAATCATGACCTATCTCGCCGAGAACAATTTCTCGGCTCGCCTCTCCGCCATTTATGAAAACACGCAAGCGACCGAAGTCTCTGTCCGCCAACATTTGCGGGCGCTTGAAAAGTTGAAATTGGTCAACCGCCTCGATGGGCCAGAGGATAGGCGCGCGAAGATCATCACCCTAACTGATCATGGCCGCGCGCATCTTCTCGAATATGCAAAGCGCTTGGGCGAGCTCTTGAAAGACGAACGCTAAACCTAAGCCGTTACGCCGGCTTGAAATGTTTAGAGAGCTTTAAACTCTGCGCTTGATAGTTTGAGCCAACGCCCTTGCCATAAAGAATATCGGGTAGCTCCGCCATCTTCTCATAAACGAGACGACCGACAGTCTGTCCGTCTTCAATGATGAACGGCACATCGCGCGAACGCACTTCAAGAACCGCGCGGCTACCTGAACCGCCACTTTCCGCATGGCCAAATCCCGGATCAAAGAAGCCGGCATAATGCACGCGGAATTCACCAACGAGCGGATCGAAAGGCGTCATCTCGGCCGCATGATCCGGCGGCACCTGCACCGCTTCCTTTGAAGCCAAAATATAAAACTGTCCCGGATCAAGAATGAGATCACGCGCGGCGGAGGCGTAAAGCGGATCCCAGTAATCATCGACTGCACAGGCACCAACGCGATCAACATCAACGAGCGCCGTGTGGCGCCGCGCGCGATAGCCAACCAATTTATTTGCACCAAATCCTGAGAGATCAACGCTAACAGCGATGCCATTTTGAATTGAAGGCTCTGAAGACGTTACCAAGGGATCGCGTTTATGCAAATGACGCAGCGCGTCATCATCAAGACGTGGCGATCCCCGACGAAAGCGAATTTGTGACAACCGCGATCCCGTCCGCACGAGAACCGGAAATGTGCGTGGTGAAATTTCCAAGTAAAGCGGACCGTGATAACCCGCTTCAATCTGATCGAATTCACGCGCGTGATCCGCAATCAACCTCGTGAACACATCAAGGCGACCGGTTGAACTTTTCGGATTGGCTGAAGCCGGTAACCCTTGCGGCAAAGCGAGGCTTTCCAAACATTCAGCGATATAGACCGCACCGGTTTCAAGCACGGCACCATTGGTCAAATCAATTTCATGCAAGGCGACACGATCAAGCCGGTCGCGGACTTTATGCGCTTGGCCCGGCAAAAAGCTCGCCCGTAAACGCCAGACACGACGGCCTAAACGAAGGTCTAGGCTCGCCGGTTGAATTTGCCCGTCGGCCAAAGGGCGATCAGCAGAAATCGCGCCGGCAGCATGCAGCGCACGAATGTCTTGCGAAGGCAAAATGCCTTCAATGGCTGAAACGCTCATCTCGTTACTCCGCCGCGCGACCAGCCAACCGCGCTTCAGCCGCAGTCTCGGCATCATCAACGGTCTTCAAAGCTTCCGGATGCGGCATCGAGATGATGTTATATCCTGAATCAACGAAGTGAACTTCACCTGTCACACCGGTTGAAAGATCAGACAGCAGATAAAGCGCCGATCCACCAATTTCATCGATCGAGACCGTACGACGCAAGGGCGCATGGCGCTTTTGATAATTGAACATCAAACGCGCATCCGCGATGCCGGCGCCGGCAAGCGTGCGCACGGGGCCTGCTGAAATCGCATTCACACGAATATTGTCAGGACCAAAATCACCCGCGAGATAACGAACAGACGCTTCGAGAGCGGCTTTCGCAACGCCCATGACATTGTAATTCGGCATCACCCGCGTTGCACCGCCGTAAGTGAGTGTAACCATTGACCCGCCAGCGGTCATCAGCGGCGCCGCGCGCTTGGCGATTTCAACGAAAGAAAAACAGGAGATCAACATCGTGCGCGAGAAATTTTCCCGCGTCGTATCGGCAAAGCGGCCTTTCAATTCCGATTTGTCTGAGAATGCAATCGCGTGAACCAGAAAATCAATCGTACCCCATTTCTTTTTGATCTCGTCGAATACGGTATCGACAGACGCAAGATCTTCAACATCGCAAGGCAAGAGAAAAGTTGAACCAACTTCAGCAGCGAGCGGTTCAACACGCTTCTTCAACGAGTCACCTTGATAGGTAAACGCCAGTTCAGCGCCGTGATCGGCCAATGTCTTGGCAATGCCCCACGCAATCGAGTGATCATTGGCAACGCCCATCACAAGGCCGCGTTTGCCTGTCATCAATCCACTCATGAACCTGCTCTCCCTCTCGTGACGGTGATGACCGATCAGGCCTCAAGCCGCTTCATGATGATCGTGGCATTGGTTCCGCCAAATCCAAATGAATTGGAGAGCACTGCGCCGATCTTGGCATTGTCAATCCGTTTGCGAACAATTGGCATATCCGCAAAATCAGGATCAATCTCTTCGATATTTCCGCTTTCGCAAATGAACCCATTATTCATCATGAGAAGGGAATAGATCGCTTCCTGCACGCCCGTCGCCCCGAGCGAATGACCCGTCAGCGACTTCGTTGCTGAAATTGGTGGGCATTTCGAACCGAACACTTCGCGGATCGCTTCGATTTCTTTCGCATCACCCACCGGGGTCGATGTCGCATGGGGATTGATGTAGTCAATTGGAATTTTCACGTTTGAAAGCGCCTGACGCATGCAACGGATTGCCCCTTCACCCGAAGGTGCCACCATATCGTAGCCATCAGACGTTGCGCCATAACCAACAACTTCGGCATAGATACGCGCACCGCGCGCTTTGGCGTGTTCGAGTTCTTCAAGAACGAGAACGCCGGCACCACCCGCGATCACGAACCCATCACGATTTTTATCATAAGCGCGTGACGCGGTTTTTGGCGTGTCATTATATTTCGATGACATCGCGCCCATCGCGTCAAAGAGTTCGGACAATGTCCAATCAAGCTCTTCGCAACCGCCCGCAAAAACAACGTCCTGCTTGCCCCATTGGATGAGTTCATAAGCATTGCCGATGCAATGATTGGAAGTCGCACACGCCGATGAAATCGAATAATTCACGCCCTTGATTTTGAACCAAGTCGCAAGCGTGGCTGATGCTGTTGAGGACATGGATTTGGGAACCGCGAAAGGACCAATACGCTTCGGTCCACCTTTTTCACGGGTGATGTCGGCTGCTTCGACAATTGTTCGTGTCGACGGACCACCAGAGCCCATCACAATGCCGGTGCGTTCATTCGAGATGTCACGTTCTTCAAGACCTGAGTCCAAAATGGCTTGATCCATGGCCACGTGATTCCACGCCGTTCCTGTTGCGTGAAAACGCATCGCGCGGCGATCGACGATCTCGCTCGGATCAAGCGTAGGCGCGCCATGAACCTGGCAACGAAAACCGAGTTCGGCATAGCGATCAGCACGCACAATGCCCGACCGCGCTTCGTAAAGGGAAGCCATCACTTCTTGTGTATTATTACCGATAGAGGAAACGATCCCCATGCCGGTGACAACAACGCGTCTCATACTCATCTCCTTCATGACGGCCGGAAACGCAGGAACAATCCGGCCCTCGCTCACTCACAGGATTTATGCGTCTTTACGCTGTTTTGAACAAACCGACGCGAAGATCATGCGCCTCATAGATCCGGCGTCCGTCAGCCTCGAGATAACCATCGGCAATACCGAGAACAAGCTTTGAACGAAACACCCGTTTCAAATGCACCGAATAGACCACTTGTTTTACGGTGGGCAGAACCTGATCAATAAACTTAACTTCACCAACGCCCAACGCGCGACCACGGCCTTCAGCGCCAAGCCAGCCAAGATAGAATCCGCACAACTGCCAAAGCGCGTCGAGTCCGAGGCAACCCGGCATGACGGGATCGCCCTGAAAGTGGCAGGGGAAGAACCAGAGGTCCGGCTTAATCGCGAATTCCGCACGAATATGGCCTTTGCCGAATTCACCGCCGGTTTCGGAAACTTCGGCAATCCGGTCGAACATCAACATCGGCGGGAGCGGTAATTGCGCATTGCCGGGGCCGAAAAGCTCGCCCCGTCCACAGGCCAAAAGATCCTCAAATTCATAACTCGAACGTTGCGTCATAGCCGATCCGTGCTGATTACCAGTCGATTGTACCGTCTCGCGACGGCTGCTCCCCTACCCGTTGGCTCTCCGTAACACAGGCAAACCCCTGCTGAAAGGCCGCAAACGGGTTGCGAAGACGGCTTCCAACGCCTATCTTCATGGCCATGGCATTTAGAGCTAACCCTTCCGCTCCCGGATCCGCGACCGCACCCGCCGCAAGGGCCGGGCGTGGCTGCGTCTATAGCGAAGTCAAATCCCGTTTACAGGGCGCCGGTTTACGCCCGACGCGCCAACGGATGGGCCTCGGCTGGCTACTTTTTGCCAAAGGCGACCGGCATTTGACGGCAGAAGGTCTTTATGAAGAGGCGTTGAAGGCGCAGGTCCCCGTATCACTCGCGACCGTCTATAACACGCTTCATCAATTTACTGAGGCGGGCCTCATCCGTGAGATTGCGGTCGAGGGGGCGAAGACCCATTTCGACACCAAGGCCACTAATCATCATCATTTCTATATCGAGGGCGAAAATCGGCTTATCGATATCGAAGGCAGCGACATTGCGGTTGAAACGCTTCCCGACGTCCCTGAGGGGATGGAAATTGCGCGCGTGGATGTTGTTGTCCGCTTGCGCCGCAAGGCCTGAGCCTACCCCTCAATCGAATTTATCGTCCGGATAAACGCCCCAAAGCTGGCTTTGAGGGACATAGCCATCATATTTCAAGCCTTCGGCCCCTTCGCCGACTATACGGCACCATCTGAGGTCGCAGGAGCGGACCACGCCCAAGACATTCGGCATTAATGCGGCAGTCATGGGCGCTGCGTCATCGGGTTTTGACCGCAAAGCGACCGGCTTATCCTTCCCCCACGGTGCCACGAGAGCGGTACGGCGGCCTGAGAGGAGGCTATGAAGGACCCAGCCTTCCGCGCCTTCCGAGTCCCTAACCCGCCGCCATGTCTCAAATTCCGCAATGATTTCAACGGGAAGACCCGCCTTTTCGTAAATCCATTTGGTCCGATGCTCTTTGCTCGGCCCTTCGCGGAGATTGACCCGGTCCGATTTGAGGCTCGCAAAGCGCGGCAAAGGCAGATTGGTGGCGGTGCCGACGGCCGTCTCGGCCGCCAAGACAGGCGAGATCGATCCCAGTCCGAGGGAGATCATTACCATCGCAAGGGCCGACTTCGCCGTGATCATTCGTCCTGTCTCCAACTGGCCATTTATCGCCCGTTGTTTTTCGTGGGTGGCATCGCTAGAGAGAGCAGAAGACCACAGTCACTTGTGCCAATGCTTCACGCCTTTTGTGTGTGAGGCGCGGCGGGTTAAGACTTGGTAAAGAATTCGGTCACGCGCAAGATGAAGGCGCAAGCGAAGAGGGAACCCGTTCATGCCTCAGCATAAGCCGCTTGTTGTCGTCACGCGCCGTCTTCCCGATATTATCGAAACGCGCATGCGCGAATTGTTCAAAGCTTCGCTCAATATCGACGACCATGCGATGAGCAAAGATGAGCTCATCGAAGCGGTCAAGACAGCCGATGTTCTTGTGCCCACCGTTACAGACGAGATTGACGCGGACATCATTGCGGCTGCGGGTCCGCAATTGAAGCTCATCGCGAATTTTGGAAATGGCGTTGATCATATTGATCTCAATGCTGCACGCGAACGCGGCATTACAGTCACAAACACATCCGGTGTTTTGACCGATGACACGGCCGATATGACGATGGCGCTTATTCTCGCGGTGTCACGCCGCATTGCTGAAGGCGCACGCGTGATTCCTGAAGGCAATTTTCACGGCTGGTCACCCACTTGGATGCTTGGTCACCGCATTACAGGAAAACGCTTAGGCATCGTCGGCATGGGACGCATCGGCCAAGCGCTCGCGCGGCGCGCAAAGGCTTTTGGCCTTCAAGTTCATTATCACAATCGTAAGCCCGTAGCGCCCGCGATCGAGCAAGAGCTTGAAGCAACTTATTGGGATTCACTCGACCAGATGCTCGCGCGTATGGATATTGTATCGGTGAACTGCCCGCACACACCAGCGACTTATCATCTCTTGTCAGGGCGTCGTCTCAAATTACTGAAGCGTGATGCTGTGCTCGTGAATACAGCGCGCGGCGAAATCATTGATGAAACGGCGTTGATCAAAATGCTTGAGGCGGGAGAACTCGCCGGCGCGGGTCTCGACGTGTTTGAACATGAGCCTGCCATCTCGCCGCGGATGCTGAAGCTCGCCAAGCAACACAAAATTGTTGTGTTGCCTCACATGGGCTCCGCGACCGTCGAAGGCCGCATCGAGATGGGTGAGAAGGTAATCATCAATATCCGCACTTTCATGGACGGACACCGTCCACCCGATCGCGTGATTGCGTCGCTGGTTTGAGCTGTCGGCAGTTGGCGGTCGAATATCAACCGCGATAACAGTCATTCAATTCACGATTGCTGAAATCCGATTGAAGTCTTTATCACAGCCCTTCAAACAAAGCGGTCGAGAGATAACGCTCGGCAAAGCTCGGAATGATGATGACGATATTCTTGCCTTTTGACTCAGGCCGTGCGGCGATTTCCAACGCAGCGGCAACAGATGCGCCTGATGAAATGCCCGTGGGGATACCTTCAATGCGCGCGAGTAAACGTGCCGTATCAAACGCTGTTTGATTACCGATGCGCACCACTTCATCGATGATGGAGCGATCAAGAATATCCGGCACAAAGCCCGCGCCGATGCCTTGAATTTTATGCGGGCCGGGATTGCCACCCGAAAGCACGGGTGAGTCTTCAGGCTCAACCGCAACCACTTTCACATTTGGATTACGCGCCTTCAACACTTGGCCCACACCGGTGATCGTACCGCCGGTGCCGACGCCTGAAATAAAAATATCAACTTTGCCTTCAGTATCGTTCCAGATTTCTTCAGCCGTTGTACGGCGATGAATATCCGGATTGGCAGGGTTCTTGAATTGCTGCGGAATCACAGAGCCCGGAATCGACGCTTTCAATTCCTCGGCCTTGGCAATCGCACCTTTCATGCCGAGAGGTGCCGGTGTCAATTCGAGTTCAGCACCGAGAAGTGCCAGCATCTTGCGACGCTCAATCGACATTGATTCCGGCATGACGAGAATCAAACGGTAGCCACGCGCGGCAGCAACGAAAGCGAGTGCAATACCGGTGTTGCCTGAAGTTGGTTCGATCAAAGTCGCGCCCGGTTTGATCGCGCCCGCTTGTTCGAGCGCATCAATCATGTTGACGCCAATGCGATCTTTCACGCTCGCTATCGGATTAAAAAATTCGAGCTTGGCGAGGAGATGGGCGTGCACACCCTTGTCTTTGGCAATCCGGTCAAGACGCACAATCGGCGTATCGCCAATCGTGTCGGTGATCGATTTATAAATACGGCCACGGCCGGGCTTATGAGCGGATGCAGACATGGGATCGGACTCCTGAACCAAAGATTTCGATCAGGCTAATCTAATCTACAAAGATTGTCGATAATTAATTTAATTCACAGATTTAAATCGAAAAATCAGCGCTTTCCTTGGCCGCATTAAATCCGGCCTTGTCCGCCAGAGCGCAGAGCTCTTCCACGGTGATGGCGTCGAGATGGGCCAGAAAGGCGCGGCTTGCTAATTTCACTTCTGGCTCAATCACGCGATCAACCAGCAAGGAATGAGGCTCGGGAATGGATTGGGCATCGTCATCGGCTGCCATGGCGGCACGCACAATGTTTCCCGCTGTAATCCGGCGACGCTCCATCGCCAATTCATAGCCGCCGCGTGGGCCGCGCACGCCTTTGAGTATTCCGGCGCGCACGAGGGCCTGAAGCAGTGTTTCAAGATGGCGCGGGGGCAATTGATGGCGATCGGACAGCGCCTTGGCAGGAACCGGATCGGGCCGCGCATGGATCGCGACGTCTACAACAGCGGCAATCGCCAGCATACTGCGGCGGGAGAGCAAATTCATGTCAAACGTCCTTCCCTAAAGCCCAAGGCCCGGGAAAGACGTGGTTTACACGCCTGTCGAGCCGTATCCACCCGCGCCGCGCCCCGTTTCACTGAGACTCACACGCTCTTCCATCGCCGCCTGTGTCACCGGGGCGACGACAAGCTGGGCGATCCGCATACCCCGCGTCACTGTGAAGGGCTCCTCACCATGATTGATGAGCAACACCGCCACTTCGCCGCGGTAATCCGCATCGATTGTGCCGGGCGAATTCAACACCGTCACACCATGCTTCAAAGCGAGGCCCGAACGCGGGCGAACCTGCGCCTCAAATCCGACCGGAAGCTCAATACACAATCCTGTATGGATTAATATACGTTTCCCAGCAGGAATTGTGAATATAGGGCTTTCTGGAATCGCCGCAAGCAAATCCATGCCGGCAGCCCCTGCGGTTTCATAGCGCGGCAAGGGTAAGCCCTCCGCATGCGGCAAGCGTCGAACACCGATCACAATCGTCATAATTCAAGTCTTTTTGGGGAGAAGGCGGGCAAATTCAGCGATTAAGCGCGTAGCCACCTCGGTTTTGGGGAGTTTTGGCCAGGTTTCAACGCCCCGGGATGAGACGAGGTGGACAACATTCGCATCGCCGCCCATCACCTCCGTACCCGCCCCGACATCATTGGCGACAATCACATCGCAGCCTTTGGAGGCAAGTTTGCCCTTGGCATAGGTCAGAACATCCTGGGTCTCGGCGGCAAAACCGACAACCAGAGCGGGGCGGCCCTTTTTACGGGTGGCGATTGTCGCCAGAATATCGGGGTTGGGCTCCAGTGTGAGGCTCGGCGGGGGCGCGCCTTTTTGTTTCTTGATCTTGTCCTTGGCCTCTGTTTTCACCCGCCAATCGGCAACGGCCGCGCAAAAAATCGCAAGATCGGCCGGCATCGCGCGTTCTACCGCGGCGAGCATGTCGGCAGCGGTCTCGACATGAACCGTTTTCGCGCCATGCGGATCAGGAAGGGACACGGGACCGGATATGAGGGTGACCTTCGCACCCGCGGCTGCCGCCGCCGCCGCAAGTGCATGACCCTGTTTGCCCGAAGAGCGGTTAGCGATATAGCGCACCGGATCAATCGGCTCATGGGTCGGGCCGGATGTGATCACGACATGTTTGCCCGACAGTGGACCCTTGCCTGAGGGCTTACCGCCCAACGCTGTCTCAATCGCATCGGCAATGGCTAAGGGTTCCGCCATACGGCCGGGACCGAATTCGCCACAGGCCATATCGCCCTCGTCGGGCCCGACAAACAGCACACCATCCTTTTTAAGCGTCGCCAGATTGCGGGTAGTGGTGGCGTGCGTCCACATCCGCACATTCATCGCAGGCGCGACAAGCACGCGCTTGTCGGTGGCGAGCAATGCGGTGGAGGCGAGATCATTCGCCAAACCATGGGCCATTTTCGCGAGAAGATCAGCAGTCGCCGGCGCAACCACAACAAGATCGGCGGAACGCGATAATTCGATATGGCCCATCTCGGCTTCGTCCGTCAGCGAAAAGAGATCGGTAAAAACCTTTTCGCCCGCAAGACTTGCCACTGAAAGCGGCGTGACAAATTCCGCCCCGGCTTTGGTCAAAATGGCACGCACCGTCCCACCGCGCTTTTTGATCTCGCGGATGAGTTCGAGCGATTTATAGGCCGCGATCCCGCCGCCGATGATGAGAAGGACGGATTTTCCAGATAATGCCATTGATCTCGACCTAACTTTTCAAATCCGCAGAACTCAAAAGAATGATCAACTCACAATCAAAATGATATCAAAACAACCGCAACGCCAAGGCCACCAACACTGCTGCAATAATCCACAGCGCAAGATTGCCCCAGCGGTTTCGCGCCGCTTCGGCTTTTCCGATATTCGCAATCGTACGCGCATCAAGTGGAAAGCCTTTTTCGCTCGCTTCTGATAATTGCTGCACCAAGGTTTCAGCGCGATTGGCAAGCGTTGGCAGATGACCAATCATCGTCGCAAGTGACAAGGCCCCGCGGCCCACTTCTTCGATACGGCCAAGCGGTCCAAGGTTGCGTTCAATCCAATCACGGACAACGGGTTCGGCCGTCGTCCACATATTGAGATGCGGATCGAGCGAACGCGCGACGCCTTCCACTACCACCATTGTCTTTTGCAGCATCACGAGCTCGGTGCGCGTGCGCATGTCAAAGAGACCTGTGACTTCGAAAAGAAGCGTCAGCAATTTCGCCATTGAGATTTGATCGGCGGAGCGTTGATGAATGGGTTCACCAATCGCGCGGATCGCTTGCGCGAAATCATCCACCGAATGGCGCGGCGGCACATAGCCGGCTTCAAAATGCACTTCGGCAACGCGACGATAATCACGCATGATAAAGCCCAACAAAATCTCGGCAAGAAAACGGCGCTCTTTCATGCCGAGGCGCCCCATAATGCCGAAATCCACGGCGCAGAGACGGCCCGACGCATCAACAAATAAATTACCAGGATGCATATCAGCGTGGAAAAAGCCGTCGCGTAAGGCGTGCCGCAAGAAGGATTGAATGACGATACGACCGAGCGCAATGCGGTCATGGCCTTGTGCGGCAATTTGATCGATATCATGCAACGGAATGCCGTCGATCCATTCCATTGTCACGACATCGCGCGCGGTCAAATCCCAATTCACAGAAGGAACATGAAACTCAGCATCATCGCGCGCATTCTCGGCCATTTCAGACAGGGCCGCTGCTTCAAGACGCAGATCCATTTCCATCGTGACGGAACGTTTCAAGGTCTCGACGACAGATCGGAAGAGCG
>CANGSG010000017.1 GCA_947456435.1 Hyphomicrobiales bacterium | reverse complement strand
TTCAGATGCCGGTCGATTGCCGCCGAAAGGCTTCCCAAAAGCGAATAAGTTTTCGGCCTAAATTTTAGTGCGCGGTCACGTGTCGGAGTATCGTTCGACACGGGCCCAGCCATTTGAACCCAAACGTTCTTGCGGCAAGAAGCGGGCTTTATATGCCATCTTTCGAGAGCCCGGAATCCAATAGCCAAGATAGAGATAGGGGAGGCCGCGTTTGCGCGTGCGTTCGATATGATCGAGGATCATATAGGTACCGAGACTGCGTGAGGTCTCGCGCGGATCATAAAAGGAATAGACCATCGAGAGGCCATCGGTGAGCACGTCGGTCAATGCGGTTGCGAGTAATGGACCTTCTGGTTGACCAAAAAAGCCGGGTTCGCGGCTCCGCCGACGATATTCAACAAGCTCGGTATCGACATGGCTGTCTTCAATCATCAGCGTGAAATCGAGAATATTCATATCGATCATCCCGCCTTCTGTGTGACGGGCGGATAGGTAGGATCGAAACAGGCCGTAATGTTCAGCGCTCGCTGTGTTGGGTATTTCAGAGCCGATAAGATCGGCATTGCGCTCAAGAGCGCGCGCTAGATTGCGCGACGGTTTGAATTCGTCGACGGGCACCCGCACGGACACGCAAGCCGAGCACCGTTCGCAAGCGGGCCGATAGGCGATGGTTTGTGAACGACGGAAACCCGCTTCCGAGAGCAGATTATTCAGGCTTTTGGCCCGACGGCCGATGAGGTGGGTAAATACCTTCCGTTCCATTTGGTCCGGAATATAGCCGCAAGGACTCGGCGCGGTCATAAAGAACTGGGTCGGATCCTGTGCTTGATTTGTCATCCGGCGTTCCGCAATCGACCCTGTAATTCCCGTAAGGTCGGATGATAGGCATGAGTCACGGTTTCGCGCAATCGCTTTGGGTAAGTCCAGACGGTCCCGTTTAAGGGACTAGCCAGCGGGTATACGTATTTTCTATTATGACGATCAGATGTCGATCTGATCGGGCGGGAGCTAAACAGTATGGTGCGTAGTGGAATCCAGTTTGCCGTTATGGCTTTTGTCGCTTTGGTTGTCGCCTCCTGCACGACGACCCCTCAGCCGCAAATATCCGGTAATACGGGCGTTGCTGATGTGTCCTATGAAGCGGTCGGGTTGATTAATTCTTTCCGCGCCCAAAATGGTCTTGGCCCGGTGAGCGTCGATTCCGCAGTCATCGAAGCCGCGCGCTATCAAGCGGTAGCGATGGCGTCACGCGATGTGCTCTCTCATGAAGTGGCAGGAGACTTCACAACGCGCATGAACAATGCCGGCTTTACCTATGCAACTGCTACAGAAAATGTTGGCGCGGCAGATCGCACTGTTGCTGACTCTATCAATGCTTGGATCCGCTCGCCACATCATCGCGAAAATATGCTGCTGCGAGAGGCTAAATATATGGGCATGATCCGAGCCAGCGCGCCGGGCTCACGCTATCGGACTTATTGGGCGCTCATTCTTACATCCGCTGCGGCAGGCTCAGGTCCAAAAATCATCTACAGCTCGATCAAGCCTGGTAAGGCTAAAGGGGGCACGCCGTTTGAAAATGACGGTGTGCAGATCTTCTTCACCCAGCAATAACCTGTCGCGCGCCATTTAGCGCGCGAGCATTTCCGCTACGCGGGGCGCGAAATAAGTGAGGATGCCATCGGCACCCGCGCGTTTGAACGCGAGAAGGCTTTCAAGCATGGCCTTATCGCCATCAAGCCATCCATTCTGCGCGGCCGCCGTGATCATCGCGTATTCGCCGGAGACTTGATAGGCGAAGGTCGGCACGCCGAAATGTTCACGAACGCGCTGCACGATGTCGAGATAAGGCATGCCCGGCTTGACCATCACCATGTCTGCGCCTTCTTCGAGATCGAGCGCGACTTCGCGCAACGCTTCTTCACCATTGGCGGGGTCCATCTGATAGGTGCGTTTGTCACCGATCAAAGTTGCCGAAGTGCCAATCGCATCGCGGAACGGACCATAAAAGGCAGACGCATATTTGGCCGCATAGGCCATGATCTGCACCGCATCATAGCCATTCTCATCTAGGGCAGCCCGGATTGCGCCGACACGACCATCCATCATGTCGGACGGTGCGATAATGTCTGATCCCGCTTCGGCTTGAACCAACGCTTGCTCAGCAAGTTGGAGAACAGTTTCATCATTAAGAATGGTCTCACCCGAAAGCAGCCCATCATGGCCATGGCTCGTATAGGGGTCGAGTGCGACGTCAGTCATAAGGCCGATTGAGGGCGCAGCCTTCTTCAACGCGCGGCAGGCCTGGCATACGAGATTATTGGAATTGAGGGCTTCGCTACCGTTGGGATCTCGTTTGGCAGGGTCGGTGTAGGGAAAAAGTGCAATGACCGGAATGCCAAGTTTTGCGGCCTTTTCAGCGTCACGCGCGGCTTCATCAACGCTTACGCGCTCAACACCCGGCATAGAGGCAACGGGGACCCGCTTATTGACCCCGTCAATCACAAAAATTGGCCAGATCAGATCGTCGGCGGTTAACCGGTTCTCGCGCACCAAACGCCGCGCCCAATCCGCTTTGCGGTTACGGCGGGGACGATGAGGCAAAATCAATCGTGTGGGCTCGCGGGACGACGCCATAGTCTTCAACTCCATTCCCATCCAATCCATATCTTTGAGACGAACATTACCATTGCCGAGGTTGTCTTCGGAAGGGGAATGGTTGATATTTCTCAACAGTCCTTCAGGCAGGCTCAGCCGCCGATCTGGCACTCTAGGCGGGATTTTTCATGGCCATTCATCTCGACGTGTCCCAAACACGGCTCCATTTCGTTCTGCAAGGCGCCTATCGGGTTTTGGCAGTTGTCTGGCTCGTAAAGGGATTTTGGGGCTGGGCGAGCCTTGTCGGGGCGGTCGGACCGGGCCTGCATGTGTTCCAGGCTGCGTTTGATACTGAAATGACGTTGCGCGTCATTTTCTCGGTGCTCGATTTAGTTGCCGGAGTCGCGCTCTGGATGTCATGGCGCTGGGGGGCAGGGGTCTGGTTTTTGGTGGCGACAGCTTATGGGCTTTCTGCATTGGCGCTGCCCACCGAGCTCGCGGTTAAGTTTGTTGGCGTGATGACGCTCCTTCTTGTGACCATCCATCTATTGCGGATCTTTTTTGTTAGAGCCCAGCCGGAAAAGCGCCTGACCATCGTATAGATTTTGATCTGTCGATTTTTAATCTTTGGCTTACCGCCTCGCTTACCCTTTTAAAGGTAAGGTTTTCTTAGGGACAAAAATTAATTCGTCTTTTACGAGCATTCTCATATTCCCTAACGTAAAGCGTGTATGACGTTACGAGAACAGGGGATGCAGTCCATGAATAAGATGGTCACGATTTCGGCAAATGACGCGTCGGTGAAAGCCTTGGGATCGGCTGCGCCGGTGTATCTTGAATCGCTCTCTCTTGTTGAGCGGCTTCATCGCGGCCTTCTCGATGTGGTTAAGGACGAATTTGATCGCCGGGGCCGGTCGGACGTAAACCCCGTCCAAGCCCTATTGCTCTTTAACATTGGCGATAAAGAATTGACCGCCGGCGAATTGCGGTCGCGCGGTTATTATCTGGGCTCGAATGTCTCCTATAATGTCAAGAAACTCGTCGAGACCGGCTATCTGTCCCACGAGCGTTCCCGCGTGGATCGCCGTTCTGTTCGTATTCGCCTGACCGAGAAGGGGCGCCAGATCCACGATATCGTTCAAGGGCTCTACTCAAAGCATACGCGCACTGTTGAGCGGGTGGGCGGGATCAGCGAACCTGAATTCCGTTCGGCCAACGCCATTTTGATGCGGCTCGAGCGTTTTTTCAGCGATAATGTTAAATATCGGCTCTAAGTCGTAAAATATCGTCTTTGTCATCAAATTGCCAAAACTCGGGCGCTAGAGGGGGCATCTGCTTGCAGATGTGACAGGAATCGTTAACGCGATTCAGCGAAATTACACCCATTCTGGGCTTCGGGATTTTGAACATGACGGTTTCTTTTTGGTCGACTCGCCGCGATTTCTTGCGCGGATCGACGGCTTTGGCTTTGGTTGCCGCCTTTAGTGCTCCATCATGGGCGCAAGACATGCAGGATGATACCGGCGATCAAGCCGAATGGGTCCAAAGCTATGACGCGGCCACGTCGAAGACCCTTGATCGGTCGACGGTTCCGCTTCTCTCTCCCGGAACGATTAGCGCGACCGAAGCGGTTATCGAGAGTTTCAAAGGGTTGATTGCCAAGGGCGGTTGGCCCCAAATCCCCAATGTTCCGCTAAAGCTCGGCATGCAGGATCCTGCTGTTATCGATCTCCGCAAGAGATTAATGGCGTCGGGTGATCTTGATGCGGAAGCGGGTTTCTCCGATGTCTTCGATTCATTCGTTGAGACGGGTGTAAAGCGCTTCCAAGAATTGCATGGCTTACGTCCCTCAGGCCTTGTGACGCGGCAAACAATCACGGCTTTCAACATTCCCGCCGATATTCGCCTCAAACAGCTCGAAGTGAATTTGGTACGCTTGCGGTCTTATGCATCCAATCCCGGCAAACGTTTTGTGACCGCCAATATTCCGGGCGCGCTTGTCGAAACGGTTGAAGATGGTGTCGTCCAAACACGTCATGCTGCCGGTGTCGGCAAAATCGATCGCCAATCGCCGATCATGACGACGCGCGTGATCGATATCAATTTCAATCCGTTCTGGACGGTGCCGCCTTCGATTATCAAAAAAGATCTTATTCCGAAGATGCAGGCCAATCCGAATTATTTGATTGAGAACAAAATCCGGATTTTCACCAAAGAGGGTAACGAAATTCAGTCCAGCCAAGTCAATTGGAAAACGGATGAAGCGACGCGTTATCAGTTCCGGCAGGATCCGGGCGGTGAATTTAACTCGCTTGGCTTTGTGCGCATCAACATTGCTAATCCCTATGGCGTCTATATGCACGATACGCCCGCTAAGGGTATTTTTGGCGACGACTTTCGCTTCGTGTCATCCGGCTGTATGCGCGTTCAAAATGTGCGCGACTATGTCGAATGGTTGCTGAAAGAAACACCCGGATGGGCTCGCGAGCAAATTGACGAAGCCATCCAGTCTGGCCAGCGTGTCGATGCAAAGCTCGCTAAGCCTGTTCCCGTTTTCTGGGTTTATATCACGGCTTGGGCAACGCCTGATGGCCTGATCCAATTCCGCGATGACATCTACAATAAGGATGGCTTGGGGCAAATACCGCTTGTCACTACGGTCAAAGCGACGGACGAGTAATCACTGCTCAGGCGTTGTTGTGCCTTGGCGTTTCAAGATGCGTCCAACATCGGGCGTCAGCAGCGGTTCATCAAAGCTACCCGTCACGGTATAGGGAAGAATTGCAGGCGCGGTTCCATTTTCGGGATCGGGGCCAGTTGCGAGTCCTTCCAGCGTTAATCGGCGTTGACCGATATTGATTTGCCCGGACATCGTCATGCCGTTTGGCGGAAACAGCATTTCCGCTTTGTCGAGTGTGGCATTGCCCGTCGAGATCGTTGCACTCATATTG
The DNA here is from genome assembly GCA_947456435.1 of Hyphomicrobiales bacterium. Classification (GTDB taxonomy): domain Bacteria; phylum Pseudomonadota; class Alphaproteobacteria; order Rhizobiales; family Beijerinckiaceae; genus CAIUPE01. The sequence goes on along the minus strand of CANGSG010000017.1, from coordinate 15,158 downwards.
ACACGATCAAAATCGGTCTTGCCGCCTTTCATATCGCGAATGGCGGAGAGAGGGCGCGTTTCAATACGTTTGAGAATATTTGCGAGATTGACGCCAATCAATGTTCCATTGGTGATCGAAACATCGGCGGAACCGGATAGCGTTTTCATGACACTCTCGGCGGTGGCGCCGCGCGATTCAAAATCAAATTTGCCTTCAGTTGTGCCTTCGATTTTTCTCATATCCATGAGCGCAAGTGTGGCTTGCGCCAAATCGATATTCTCAAAACTGCCATGGAGCGCGACGCGATAACCGTCATTATCGGGCTCGATTGAGACTTTACCTTTCGCGGATCCCTGGAAGAGCTTTGAACCGCCAAGTGTCAGGTCTAGAGCGCGATCTTTCGCGATGATCGAGACGGCAAGATTAGCGATGCGCACAATGCCCAGATTCACGCGCTCGGCGGAGAGGCGAACATCGAAATCTTGCTCAGGCGTCAAGCCGCTCGCTAGAGGATCAGTCCGCCACCCTTGCGCCTGTTTAGGCCAGAGGGGCCTTAAAAATTCGGTGACATCCATATCGCCGGCTGAAAGACTTCCGAAGACTAAAGGCCGCTGACCTGCAACATCGAGCCCTATTCCACCTTTCATCTCGATTTTTCCGAGGCTGATATCAGCGTCGCGGATGGCGATGCGGTCGCCGGTCATTTCCGCCAAGCCTTTAACAGTGAGGGGGGTGGAAAATGTTAAAGGCGGCTCAATCTCAAGCCATTTCCCTAATCTATCGAGCGCTTTGATCGAGAGATCGGATTTGCCGATAAAATGAATCTCAGGTGCGATAGCGAGCGCGCCCTCAAGGTTCAGCGAAGCCGGTCCGCTCTTGATTGAGAGTGATGCGGCTTTCGTTCCTGTCTTTTGATCAGTGGGGTCTATTTGGGTGGAGAGATCGATAACCTCGCCTTTCCACGGCGTTCTGAGATCGAGAGCCAAGCGACCGGACGGGCTAATGGACAAATCCGCATCGATTTTTTCAACCAAGGCGAGCGGTACATCGCCTGAAATTACCACACGACCCGAACGGATCGCGATCGTATCGAGCGAACGCGGCGGGCTTTTTTCCGATGCTTCGGCGAGCCCGCCGAGGAGAGCCAAGGTGCTTTGGCGGGTGTTGGGAACGCTTGAAGGGGGGAGCGTAATGACGGGTTCGTTGATGGTCAGGCTTGAAGCCGAGAGACCGCCAGAGAGCAGTCCGGTCACGCTTACCGGTACCGTCGCTGAGCTCGCCTTGATCAAAATTTTATTTTTTCTTGAGATGTTTATACGACTTATCTCAAGTGTCGGACGAGGTAGAATTGAAAGGGACGCAGAAAGATCGAGTGTCACGTCGGGCCCCAAAAAGGCGATCAAAGTCGGGCGCAAGAGTCGGCCCGCGCGCTCGCCATCGATGGGAACAGAAATGAGGCTGCCAGCGCCAATCAGGACGAGGAAAAGGAGGGCCGCAAGGGCGAGGCGCCGTGCCTGTCGCTTTATGTCAAATTCGCGCATCGATACGGGCTATCTATTTTCCGACTCCAAGTTCGGTATACATCGCCCGCGGTGAGACCGGAAGCAATCGGAAGTAAACGCTACGGGATAATAAGCGGGGGAGACGGATTATGCGGCGGGATCCACTTTGGCGGCCAACGGCTGAACGGGCGGCGTCGAGCGAGATGGCGCAGTTCCGGGATTTTTTCGGCAAGCGCCTCGGGGTGACACTTTCCGATTATCCAGCGCTCCATCGGGCCTCGGTCGAAGAGCGGGGTCCATTTTGGTCGGCTCTGTGGGATTATTGCGGGGTCATCGGTGAGAAGGGTGCTCGCGAGTTGGGCGAGGACCGGATGCCGGGCGCCGCCTTTTTTCCCGAAGCGCGCCTGAACTACGCCGAAAATTTGTTGCGGGAGGCCGATGATCGCGAAGCGATCGTATTCCGTGCTGAGGACCGCGTTGAGCGCCGGATGACCCGCAGGGAACTGATTGCAGCCGTTGGCAGGGCCCAGCGTTTTCTAGAGGCCAAAGGCGTTGGTGTTGGTGATCGCGTGGCGGCGATGCTGCCCAATTGCCCTGAAGCAATCGTGATGATGTTGGCGACCGCCTCAATCGGGGCCATCTGGTCGTCTTGCTCGCCTGATTTTGGCGCACGCGGCGTGCTTGATCGTTTCTCGCAGATTGAGCCGAAACTCTTCATCGGATGCGATGGCTATTTTTATAACCGGCAACGGCTTTCAATCCGCGACAAGATTACCGAAATACTGGGGGCACTCCCCACGGTCGAAGCGACCTTGATCATCGATTTGATTGGCGAGGAGGAGGATGTTGCGGCGTCGTTATCAAACGCCACGTCCTATTCATCGGTGATGGCTGATCCCCATGATACGCGCGCGCATTTTCAGCGTCTTCCTTTCAATCACCCACTTTTCATTTTGTTTTCCTCAGGCACAACGGGCATTCCGAAATGTATTGTTCACGGTGCCGGGGGAACGTTGCTTCAGCATCTGAAAGAACACCGGTTGCACTCGGACAATGGTGCAGGCGATCGTGTCTTTTACTTTACAACCCTGGGCTGGATGATGTGGAACTGGCTCGTATCCGCTTTAGCCTGCGGTTCGACTTTGATTTTGTTTGATGGTTCTCCTTTTGCTCCCCGTCCGACTGTCCTTTTTGATTACGCGGAAAATGAACGCGTGACCTTTTTTGGCACCTCGGCAAAATATCTCGACTCGTGCCGCAAGCTTGATCTTAAACCAGCAGAGACGCATGATTTATCGTCACTGCGGGCGCTCGCTTCAACCGGTTCACCTCTTGCCGCTGAAACTTTTGAATGGGTCTATCAGGCCATCAAGAATGATTTACATCTCGCTTCGATTTCAGGCGGCACCGATATTGTCTCATGCTTTGTGCTCGGTGATCCGACAGCACCCGTCTATGCCGGCGAGATTCAACGCGCCGGTTTAGGTATGGCGGTCGATATTTTTGATGATGACGGCCGTCCCTTGTCGTCAGGCAAAGGCGAGCTTGTTTGTAAGAAAGCCTTTCCCTCGATGCCGATATCGTTCTGGAATGATCCGGAGGGTAAGAAATATCGCGCGGCTTATTTCGAACGGTTTCCGGGTCTTTGGCATCATGGTGATTTTGCTGAATGGACCGTGCATGGCGGTTTGATCATTCATGGTCGCTCCGATGCCACGCTTAATCCTGGTGGTGTGCGTATCGGTACGGCAGAAATCTATGCTCAAGTTGAACAAATCCCGGAAGTGATCGAAGCGCTCGCGATCGGACAAGATTTTGCCGGCGATGTGCGGGTTATTCTTTTCGTCCGCCTTCGTGATGGCGTTGACTTAACATCGGAGCTGCAGGATCGCATTCGTAAGCAAATTCGGACCGGTGCAAGTCCGCGCCATGTTCCGCAAAAAATCATAGCAATTGCCGATATTCCACGCACGAAATCGGGCAAGATCACTGAACTCGCTGTGCGCGATATAATTCATGGTCGCGAGATTAAAAACCGCGAAGCACTGTCTAATCCCGAAGCGCTTGATCTTTATCGAGACCTTGTCGAATTAAAGACGTAAGCTTGTTAAGCAACCATAGCTTGTTTGGCGCGTACAGCGGGGCGTCGTTCTGGCAGTGACGGATCAGTCCAATTCGGCGTTTGTCCGATGAGGAGGTCAAGAAACGGAATCGCGTAATCCGGATTGTCGCGAATATTTTCACGAATGCTTTGCCACACGCGGCGATCAGTGCTGGCGGCAGATAAAGGCGGTGCACCGTCGAAATCCTGTTTCAAAACAGAGAGCGCGACGCCGAGGCAATAGCTCGCATAGATTGAGCCCTCTGGCCATTCTGCTAAATCAGCATCAACCTGATCATTGACATTGGAAAGGGTTAGCGGCGCGTGGCGAAAGAGCTCGGCCAACATGCGCCCCGCTGCATAACAAACAAAATCGCGTCGATCAGTTTCCGCGACTTCGCGCGTCACATGAAAATTATCAACCCATGCCAAAAAGGCGGCATGAAGTTTAGCTTTATCGGTGCGGCTTGTGATGCCGGTATTTTCAAGGCGAAGCGCGAGATTACGACGAAACGAAGCCTCAAAGAAACGCAACTCCCGCACGCGATGGCGCACATCTCGTTCACGCGTCAACTCGGGCAAGATCGGCAAGTGCATCGCTCACGCCTCAGCAAGATGGGGGGCTAAGAGTTTGAGTTCAGCTGCCAAAGCGGCAGCCGGATCGAACCCCGCCATGATCGCGTCAAATGTGCCTTGGCGCAAGGCCATGACTTCTGCGGCAAGATCAAGCGCGCCCATCACGGCGGCACTGTCATCAGGAGGAGAGATCGACAAAAGCGCTTCAGCTAAAGCGAGCGCCGAAAAGACGCGGAATGGTAAATGTTGATCCTCTGACGAGGTAATGGCCCCCGATTTGGCTAAGCGCAACGCTTGATCGGCAAGACGCGCGAAGTCGTGATGAGCATGGTTATGATCATCGGAGGGTGATGGCACAGTCTCTGCCCATACGCGTGCAATCGGGCGCTCGAGAAGAAGCGTATCGCTGAGGCCCATACGCTTCATAAGATAGCGTGTGGCTTGATAGCGGGCTTGCACATAGGCCGCGCGGTCTGTGTTGCGCCCATGAGCTAAAGTCAAAAGAGCATCGTCATTCTGTGGATCGATCACATCGCGCGCGAGCGAAGAACCGAATTTTGCCGCTTTGCGCGTTTCGCGCACAAGCTCTGCGGCGAGTGCCAAAGGTGAAAGCGGCAGAGGGAAGGTCGCGTTGGCAGCCGTCTGTGACAGCGTTTCCAATTCGCGCGCGGGATCGAGCTGCCGGAGTTCATGCCGAAGGCCGCGCAACAAATCCTTGACGAGGCGGGGTGCCTCTTCAAGAACCTCAGGAAAGGGCAATCGGGACCCTGCTTCGGGTCGGGTCATGGGATAAGCTCACAGCGCGAATAGCAATTGAACATCAAGGCTGATTATAACCGCGATCTCGCTTCGGAGTAAGAAATTATCGGATGACGGGGAAGTGGCTGGGGGACCTGGATTCGAACCAAGATTGACCGAGTCAGAGTCGGTAGTTCTACCGTTGAACTATCCCCCACCAGATCACTCTCTGCCCATCCCTTAAAGGGATGACGAAAGCGCCCAGATGCGGCGCTGTTTAGCGAAACTGCCCCTAAATGACAAGCCGAGCCTGAAATTATGACGAAAATTTCACGTGCCGCGGCTGTCTAGCTCTGCCATAAGAACCCATCTTCTTCCCGATTTACCCGGTTTTTCCGTCATGAGTGATTATCCGATGACCCGCCCGGCTTTTTCAAAATTTGCGGCTTTAATGACGCTCTTTACGGCGTTCTCCACCCCCGCAGCGGTTTTTGCTCAGCAAAGTGGCGCTCCTAAGGGAGGAGCCTCTCAAAGAATCGTGCCTGTTCTTCTGGGTGCCGCTAAGCGCGAAGCTGTTCCGGTGCAGTTCGAGACAATTGGGACCGTGCAACCGGTGGCGTCTGTAACCTTGCGGCCGCGGGTTGAAGGGCAAATTCTTGAGATCAGCTTTGCCGACGGGGCGTTGGTGAAGGCCGGCGATGTCTTGGTTCGCCTCGACTCACGGGGGATTGATGCTCAGGTACGGCAGTCTGAAGCCACCGTTCAACGCACCATGGCCCAGCTTGAACAAGCGCAACGCGATGTGAGCCGCAATGAAGCTTTGGCAGCGAATGAGTTTGCCTCAAAGGTTAATCTCGAGAACGCGAAGACCCAAGTCGCGGCGTTCAACGCGCAATTAACATCAGACCGCGCAGCCCTCGATAATCTGAGAGTCACGCAGAGCTATTATACGATTTCGGCGCCCATTAGTGGACGAGCTGGTGTCGCCGGCTTGAAGCCCGGCAATATCGCGAAGACGGGTGATGGCAGCGTGCCCTTCACCGTGATCAACCAAATCTCGCCAATCTATGTCGCCATTAGCACCCCGCAACGCTTTTTACCGGATTTGAAAGCCGCAATTGGTAATGCAGGATCGAGTGTCGAAGCAACCATTCAGGGCGTCGGCGAAAAGGTCAAAGGCAAGATCGCCGTGATTGATAATGCGGTTGATACCGCTTCCGGCACGGTGATGGTGCGCGCGATCTTTGACAACGAAAAAGAAGCACTCTGGCCGGGCGCGCTTTGTAATGTGCGTGTGACATTAAAAGTTATCGACAATGCGGTGACGGTCCCTCGTGAAGCGGTGCAAACAGGACCGCGCGGGACTTTTGTTTATATCGTCGATAAAGATGTGGCGAAGTTAAAGCCGGTCAAAACGGGACGCACGTCTAACAACAGAACGGAAATCACAGAGGGGCTTTCGGGTGACGAACAAGTTGTCACCGATGGTCAGATTCAATTGACGGATGGCGTGAAGATTGAACCGAAAGGTTCTTCGACGGGAGCGCCGTAATGTCTCTCTCGGAGCTCTGTATCCGCCGACCAGTGATGACAACGCTCATCACATTGTCCTTCATTGTCTTTGGTCTTTTCGCTTACCGTTTGTTAGCGGTGGCGGCGTTGCCTCGCGTGGATTTTCCGACGATAAGCGTTTCGGCCAATCTGCCGGGCGCGAGCCCGGAAAGCATGGCCTCATCAGTCGCTGCACCGCTTGAGCGTCAATTCTCGACGATCTCGGGCATCACGGCGATGACGTCGATCTCGAGCCTTGGCTCAACCAGTATCACTCTTCAATTTGATCTTGATCGCAATATCGACGGCGCGGCGCTCGATGTGCAGGCCGCAATCAGCGGTTCGCTCCGGCGCTTACCCCCAGATCTCCCTAATCCGCCAAGTTTTAGAAAGGTGAACCCGGCTGATCAGCCTGTGCTCTTTATCGCTTTAACTTCCGACACGATGCAGTTGTCGCAGGTTAATGATTATGCCGAGCAAATTCTGCAGCAGCAGATTTCTCAGATTGAGGGCGTAGCGCAGGTACAAGTTTATGGTTCGCAGAAATATGCGGTGCGGGTAACGGCCGATCCCGAAGCCGTCTCTGCACGGGGACTTTCATTCGCTGATATTCAGAAGGCCGTTTCATCGGCAAATTCAAATCAGCCGACAGGCACGCTGCGTGGTACTGCGCGCAATGTGACAATTGAGGCCTCAGGCCAATTGAGAAGCGCAAGTGATTATGGCGCTATCATTGTGAGTTCAAAAAACGGCGTGCCGGTGAAACTCGAAGACATCGCGACGGTGCGCGATTCTGTTGAAAATGATCAAACAGCCAGTTGGTATGGCACTAAAAGATCGCTCGTCTTAGCTGTCTTCCGGCAGGCTGATGCGAATACGGTCGATGTGGTTGATCAGGTAAGGGCAAAACTGCCGCAATATCGCAATCAGCTTCCCGCTTCGATCGGCATGGACGTTCTCTCCGATCGCTCTATCCCCATCCGTGAAGCGGTCGCCGATGTGCAAGTCTCGCTTGGCATAGCGATGGTCCTCGTTGTTTTGGTCATTTTTCTGTTTCTCAAATCGCTTTCCGCGACGATCATTCCCGCGCTGGCCTTGCCGGTATCGCTTATCGGTACATTCGCGGCGATGTATGTCTTTGGCTATTCAATCGACAATATCTCTTTGTTGGCACTCACTTTGTCAGTAGGCTTCGTCGTCGATGATGCGATAGTGATGCTTGAAAACATCATGCGTCATATTGAAAATGGTGAAAAACCGTTCGACGCGGCGTTACGCGGTGCACGCGAAATTGGTTTTACGATTATCTCGATCACATTGTCGTTGGTTGCGGTTTTTATACCGGTCTTTTTCATGGGCGGAGTTGTGGGCCGTGTGTTCCGCGAATTTGCAGGAACGATTTCTGTCGCCATTTTGGTTTCGGGCTTCGTGTCCCTCACTTTGACGCCGATGATCTGTGCAAGAATTTTGCGTGAACATAAGCCGGATCGACAGGAAGGTCGCTTTTCTCGAATTGTCGATTCAGGTTTTAATGCGGTCCTCGCTTTTTATCGGGTAGCGCTTGATGTCGTGATCCGGTTCCGGTTGATTGTTTTGCTCCTAACAATTGGTACGATTGTTGTGAGCGGATGGCTCTATGTTCTCGTGCCTAAGGGTTTTTTCCCGCAGGAAGACACGGGCCTTTTGCGCGCGTCTGTTGAAGCCGCACCCGATGTCTCCTTCAGCACGATGGCTGAATATCAAGTAAAACTGAACGAAGCGATCAGTAAGGATCCTGCAATTGACTATTTCACGTCGTCTGCTGGCTTTGGATCAACTAATCAAGGTTTCATTTTTATCCAGCTTAAGCCGCGCAATCAGCGCGATGATATGGGCAAGATCATTGGGCGGTTGAGAAAAGCGTCGTCGGGCATTCCGGGGATCAATGCGGTCTTTGTACCAATTCAGAATTTCAATCTAAATGCCGGACGTATCGCGCGCGCGCAATATCAGTATACGATGCAAGCGTCGGATATCGGGACTTTGTTTTCGGCCGTTCCCAAACTTCTTGAACAATTTAGAAAAACGCCTGAATTGCGCGATGTTACAAGTGATCTTCAAATTGCTAATCCGCAAATTGTCGTTGATCTTGATCGCGAGAAGGCCGCCAATCTTGGCGTGACATCGGATCAAGTTCGGCAAACGCTTTATAACGCTTTTGGCTCACGCCAGATTTCGACGATCTATACGGCGGCATCTGATTACGCGGTCATTCTTGAAGCCAATCGTGACTATCAATCCGACCCAGCAGCCTTGTCGCGTCTGTTTGTAAAGAATGCGACAGGCCAGAATGTGCCCCTTGAAGCGGTAGCGAATATTCGCCGCAATATTGGACCGCTGTCGATCAATCGCCAGTCACAACAACCCGCAGTGACCCTTTCGTTCAATCTCGCGCCCGATGTCGCTTTGGGCCAAGCGGTTGACGCCATTAAAAAGGCGGAGAAGGCGGCGGGGCTTCCCTCCACCATCGTGACGGGCTTTGCGGGATCTGCACAGCAATTCCAAGATTCTCTGAAAGGGCAGGGCATCTTGATCATGGCCGCCGTGCTTGTGATCTATATCGTCTTAGGCGTTCTCTATGAGAGCTTCATTCACCCGATTACAATTTTGTCGGGCCTGCCTTCTGCGGGCTTGGGTGCTTTGCTTGCTCTTCAGTATTTCAACCTTGATCTATCGGTGATCGCGATCATCGGCATCTTGATGCTTGTTGGTATAGTGAAGAAGAACGCCATCATGATGGTCGATTTTGCAATTGAGCGTCGCCAGGCGGGCGCTGATGCGTTGAGTGCGATACGCGAGGCCGCCCTGGTTCGGTTTCGTCCTATTATGATGACAACATTCGCCGCGCTCTTTGGGACGTTGCCGATTGCTCTTGGCACGGGCGCGGGCTCGGAATTGCGCCAGCCTCTGGGTATTGCGGTCGTCGGCGGTCTCGCTGTGTCGCAAATCCTCACGCTTTTCATAACCCCGGTCGTCTATATCTATCTTGATAAGCTCGACAGCTACTTCAAGGGTCGTGCTAAGGCAGCGCCGCTCGCTGAGCCCGAAGCCGTTTGAATTTTAGCGAATTCCTTAGGCTTGATTTTATCCGTTTCTGCGAAAGAGAAGTTTCGGATTTCTGTTTCGAGGACCGCGTTATCATGGCTGACCAGAATTATCGGGGTTCAGGAAAGATGAAGCCGCGCTGTCTTTTGTTGACGGCGGATCATTATTGCCGCGCGGTCATTTCCGATCTTTTTGACGATTATGGCTATCCGATCATCTGCCAGTCTTCGCTCAAAGAGGTCGTCCATAATGCAGCAAGCGACCGCGCTGAGTTCGTTATTATTGATGATGATCTTGGCGATATGACCGCTTTTGAGGCGGTGCGCATTTTCCGCGCTGCTTTGTCGGCGGAGACCACGATCAAGACGATCCTGCTCAGTGCGGGGGCGACACGGCGTACCGTTGAAACAGCGCGTAAAGCCGGATTTGATGCCTTGATCGCCAAGCCAATTGTGCCCGCACCCTTTATCCGGACCCTCAAAAACCTCACTTTGGCTCGCGCCGCCTAAGGGCGGATTTTACCTCAATCTTCCGCTTACGCTTGGCATTTTGGGCCAACTGGTGCTAGCCTAAGCGCCGATAGAGTGTTTTTTGAACGGAATTTCATGTCGCGGGCAGAGTTGCATCGCGCGGGTGAGAGTGCAGGCGGGTCGGGGCGGCATCATGCGGAGGGCAGTGATGCCCCGCGCTCTGCCATCTATGCCGCGCTGGATTTGGGTACCAATAATTGCCGTCTTCTGATGGCGCGGCCTTCGCGTGATGGGTTCCGCGTGGTGGATGCGTTTTCCCGTATCGTCCGCTTGGGCGAGGGCGTTTCTTCGACGCGCCGCTTGGCCGATGATGCCATTAGCCGGACGATCGAAGCGCTCAAAATCTGCAGCAACAAAATGGTTCACCGCGGGGTCAAGCGCGCCCGGTTGATCGCCACGGAAGCCTGTCGTGCGGCTGAAAATCGAAACGAGTTTATGGTTCGGGTCGAGAGCGAGACGGGCCTTAAGCTCGAGATCATAGACCGCGAGACGGAGGCCGCTTTGGCAGCCGCCGGCTGCGCGGCTCTCGCTGATCCAAAAGCCGAGAGCGTTGTTCTATTCGATATTGGCGGCGGTTCAACCGAAGTCGTGTGGCTCGATGCCGCGCGGGAGGGGCGTCGCTCGATCCGCAAGCGCATCAGATCATGGCTTTCATTGCCTGTGGGTGTGGTCAATCTTTCAGAGCGCCATGGGGGACGCGATGTGAGTGCAGACTCCTATCAACGCATGGTCGATGAAGTGCAGGCGCATCTCGTTTCTTTTGCGGCATCATTGCCAAAGACGGGCGAGCCGCGTGATTTCCATCTCCTTGGGACGTCGGGAACTGTCACGACATTAGCGGGCGTGCATCTTGGCTTGCCCCGGTATGATCGCCGCGCCGTTGATGGCATCTGGATGAGCTCCGATCAGGTGAACATGATCGTCTCGCGGCTCTTGTCGATGAATTATTCTGAACGGGTCGCAAGCGCCTGTATTGGCGTCGAACGGGCGGATCTTGTCTTATCGGGATGCGCTATTTTTGATGCTATTCGAAAAGTCTTCCCGTCTGATCGCGTGCGTGTTGCCGATCGTGGATTGCGTGAGGGTATTCTCATGCAATTGATGGTCGAAGATGGTGTGTGGCACGATCAAGCATTAGGTGCCGCATGACGGGCGAACGTCTTTCAGGGCGTGAAGGCGGGCGGTCACTCAAACAACGCGTGAAGACCGCCAAGAAGCGAACGGTTTCTCAAAATAGATGGCTTGAGCGCCAATTGAACGATCCTTTTGTGGCGCGCGCCAAACGCGAAGGCTATCGGTCTCGCGCAGCGTTCAAAATCATCGAGCTCAATGAGAAATTCAAACTCTTCAAACCGGGCGGCCGCATCGTCGATCTTGGCGCCGCGCCGGGGGGATGGGCACAAGTCGCCGCAAAGATCGTTCAGTCCGATAAGGGCAAAGGTAAAGTGGTCGGGATCGATCTTCTCGAGATTGAACCGATCATCGGCGTTGATTTTACCGTCATGGATTTTCTCGAAGCCGATGCGCCAGACAAACTCAAAGCCATGCTCGGTGGCGAAGCCGATATTGTTATGTCGGATATGGCAGCGAATACAACCGGCCATAAGAAAACCGATCACCTGAAAATCGTCGCACTTGCCGAACTTGCGGCGGAATTTGCGCGTGAGGTTTTAGCGCCTGGCGGAGCGTTTCTCGCGAAAGTGCTTCAAGGCGGCACGGAGGGCACATTGCTCTCGGATCTCAAACGGGATTTTGTGCAGGTCAAACATTACAAACCTGCGGCCAGCCGCGCTGATTCGGCTGAACTTTATGTGGTGGCGACTGGTTATCGCGGCCGCGCTGCGTCTTAACGCCCCGGTTTCGGCGTCTTTTCTAGGCTTAATCGTTAAATCGCGGTGATAAGCGCCAAGTGGCGCGGTTTCCCCTTCCCGAGTCCGGGGTTGCGTGATACGTCCCACTGCCAATCCGATGATCGGCTCTGAGTTGCCGCCGCGCTTTAAAAGCCGGTCATCCCCGCCTCATTTTCGAGCGTTCAGGAGTTGGCCATGGCCGTAAAATCGGCAATCCGTGAATCTTTCACCTTCGACGATGTTCTCTTGCAGCCGGGTCATTCTTTGGTGATGCCGGGCGATGTCGATGTGACAACAAGGCTCACGCGAACACTGAGCCTGAAATTGCCGATTATCTCCGCCGCAATGGATACGGTGACTGAACATCGTTTGGCGATCGCCATGGCGCAAGCAGGCGGCCTTGGTGTGCTTCATCGCAATATGACGATTGAAGAACAAGCCAATGAAGTGCGCGCGGTCAAAAAATTTGAAAGCGGCATGGTTGTCAATCCGCTCACGATTTATCCCGATGAAACGCTTGCCGATGCGCTAGAACTCATGAAGCGCAATCACATTTCGGGCGTTCCGGTGGTCGAGCGCGGTCCAGCCGAAAAGCCGGGTAAACTGGTTGGCATTCTCACCAACCGCGATGTGCGCTTCGCGACAAACCCGCAGCAGCAAGTTTCGGAATTGATGACGAAGGATCGATTGATCACGGTGCGCGAAGGTGTGAGCCAAGATGAAGCGCGACGTTTGCTTCATCAATTCCGTATTGAGAAGCTTCTCGTCGTTGATGATCATTTCCGTTGTATCGGGCTGATCACTGTAAAGGATATGGAAAAGCAGGTTGCGCATCCGCATGCATCGAAAGACGCGCGTGGACGGTTATTGGTCGCGGCGGCGACGACGGTTGGCGAGTCAGGCTTTGAGCGCGCTGAGGCGCTCATTGAAGCCGGTTGCGATGTCGTCTGCGTTGATACCGCACATGGTCATTCGCAGCGTGTGCTCGACAGCGTAACGCGCATTAAGAAATTATCGAATGCCGTGCAGATCATCGCCGGTAATGTTGCGACCGCGGGCGGTACGCAAGCCTTGATTGATGCTGGTGCTGACGCGGTAAAAATAGGAATTGGTCCGGGTTCAATCTGCACCACGCGTATTGTTGCCGGTGTTGGCGTGCCGCAACTCTCCGCCATCATGGATGCTTATTCGGTCGCCGAGAAAGCCGATATTCCGGTGATCGCCGATGGGGGTATCAAATTCTCGGGCGATCTCGCGAAGGCATTGGCGGCAGGTGCCGAGACCGCGATGATTGGTTCACTTCTTGCGGGCACAGATGAAAGCCCCGGCGAAACATTCTTATATCAAGGCCGCACTTACAAAGCCTATCGCGGTATGGGCTCGGTCGGTGCCATGGCGCGCGGCTCTGCCGATCGCTATTTCCAGCAAGACATTAAAGACGCGTTGAAACTCGTGCCCGAAGGTATTGAAGGGCAGGTGCCTTACAAAGGTCCGGTTGGTAGCGTGCTTCATCAATTGGCGGGCGGATTACGTGCGTCGATGGGTTATGTTGGCGGTGCGACACTTGCTGAATTCCGCGCGAGAGCTGAATTTGTAAAAATTACGTCAGCGGGCTTACGCGAAAGTCATGCGCATGATGTGACCATCACGCGCGAGAGCCCGAATTATCCGACATGAGTGTTTTGGAATCCTGTAGGTCATCTGTTGTGAAAGTTGTGTCATGATCCCTGCTGCGCGACTTTCTGCGGCCATTGAAGTCCTTGATGATCTGATCACGCGTCGGCGACCGGCGAGTGATGCGTTGAAAGATTGGGGGCTCTCCCATCGCTTTGCGGGATCCGGGGATCGCGCTGCGATCGCCGCGCTTGTTTATGATACGCTTCGCCGGCGCGCATCAGCGTCTTATCTCATGGGTGCTGAGACACCGCGTGCGATGCTTTTAGGGGCTTTACATCTCGAGCGGGGTCTATCTCCGGAAGAGATTGCTGCGTTGTGCTCTGGTGATCGCTTCGCACCTGAACCGCTAACGGCAGAAGAATTAGCGGCACTCCAAAGCAAAAAACTTGATGATGCGCCTGCGCATATTGTGGGCGATTATCCGGAATGGCTCGATCCGTCATTCAAAGAGGCTTTCGGCGATGAGCGTGGCGTTGAATTGAAAGCCTTGGCGCATCGCGCGCCGCTTGATTTGCGCGTGAATAGTTTGAAGGCCACGCGCGAACGTGTGCTCGAGGAGCTCGCGCCTTTGCATGCCGCCTCTTCGCCGCATGCGCCGATGGGTGTGCGCATCCTCCCAACATCCGATGGCCGTGCGCCGAGTGTTCAAGTTGAGCCTGCGTTCCTTAAAGGTTTCTATGAAATTCAAGATGAAGGCTCGCAGCTTGCGGCAACGCTCTGCGCTGTTGATCCGGGCATGCAAGTGATAGATCTTTGCGCGGGCGCCGGCGGTAAGACATTAGCGCTTGCTGCGTTTATGGATAATCGCGGGCAGATTTTTGCGACCGATAGCGACAAGCGGCGTCTTGCGCCGATCTTTGATCGGTTGACCCGATCAGGCGCGCGCAATGTGCAAGTGCGCGCACCCAAGACCAAAGAGGATGAGCCGCTTAAAGGTCTTGAAGGGCAGGCCGATCTCGTTGTTATCGATGCGCCTTGCACCGGAACGGGTACATGGCGGCGGAATCCCGATGCGAAATGGCGCTTGCGCCCCAATGCGCTTGATGACCGGATTAAAGAGCAACGTCTTGTGCTTGAGCGCGCTGCACCCTTTGTCAAAAAAGGTGGCACGCTTGCTTATATAACCTGCTCTCTTCTGCCTCAGGAAAATGATGACGCGGTCGAACGGTTCCTCGCCGCGCATGAGTCCTTCACGATGATCGCGCCTGATCATATTGCACTTAATGCCGGGCTGCCTGCGCTTACGTCTTTCGTTTCGGCGAAAGGCAAGGGGCTGCAATTGACACCGGCGCGCACAGGCACGGACGGATTTTTTATCGCGCTTCTCAAGAAACACTGATTGATCGACACGGACCTTTCGATGACTGATACGCTTGATCTCCATACGCACGAAAAAATTCTGATCGTCGATTTTGGCTCTCAGGTCACGCAATTGATTGCGCGACGTGTGCGTGAAGAAGGGGTCTATTGCGAGATCATTCCCTTTCAGTCAGCAGAAAAGGCGTTTCACGAAATTAAGCCGAAGGCCGTAATCCTATCCGGTGGTCCTGCTTCTGTACTCGATGAG
>CANGSG010000016.1 GCA_947456435.1 Hyphomicrobiales bacterium | reverse complement strand
CACGCATTTTGGAAGATGCGAATAACCGCGTTTGGGCCATTCCGGCACCTGGTGGTGGTCAACGGACATTCTGCGATCGGATGAATTCTTGGGCGCAAGGCGAGGGCCAACCGGGCCTCGGTTATATGTTCTGGCGCGAGGGTGAAGAGGGTGCAGCTGGTCCGATTGCTAACAATATCGGGCCTGAGCGTGCTGAAGCGATCCGCGCACAGTTGGGTTTAAAGGCTGGTGACGCGTGCTTCTTTGCCGCTGGTGATCCCGACAAATTTGTGAAATTTGCGGGTGCTGCGCGGATCAAGGTCGGACAGGATCTGAATCTGATCGACGAGAACCGTTATGAACTCGCATGGATCGTTGATTTTCCGATGTTCGAGTGGAATGAGGATGAGAAGAAGGTCGATTTCTCGCATAATCCATTTTCAATGCCGCAAGGTGGCATGGATGCTTTGACGCAGAAAGATCCGCTGACGATTAAAGCCTTCCAATATGATATCGCGTGCAACGGATTTGAAATTGCCTCCGGTGGCATCCGCAATCACAAGCCCGAAGCGATGGTTAAGGCTTTTGAAATCGCAGGCTATGGTGAAGACACGGTTGTTGAACGCTTCGGCGGAATGTATCGCGCGTTCCAATATGGCGCACCTCCGCATGGCGGCATGGCTGCCGGTGTCGATCGAATCGTGATGTTGCTTGTCGGCGCACAGAATTTGCGTGAAGTCGCGCTCTTCCCGATGAATCAACAGGCGCTTGATCTGTTGATGGGCGCGCCGAGTGCGGCAACACCAAAGCAATTGCGTGAATTGCATTTGCGGCTCAATCTACCGGAATAATTTTTATTTATAATGTCTTTGGCCAATTAGCTAGGGTTTAACCTATGTCTTCCAGTGCATCCGATGATCTTCGATCAGGATCGATGATTTATCATCGGTTGCCTCGACCGGGAAAACTTGAGATTCAGGCCACCAAGCCGCTTGGTAACCAACGCGACTTGGCTCTGGCTTATTCGCCGGGTGTTGCGGCACCATGTGAAGCGATTGCAGCCGATCCCAGTCTGGCTGCCGAACTGACGACGCGGCAAAATCTGGTTGCTGTCATTTCAAACGGCACGGCAGTTTTGGGTTTGGGTAACATTGGCCCGCTTGCCTCAAAACCTGTTATGGAAGGTAAAGCAGTTCTCTTCAAAAAATTTGCCGGAATTGATGTCTTTGATTTGGAAATCGCCGAGAATGATCCTGAGCGATTAATCAACGTAATTGCATCGCTTGAGCCAACTTTTGGCGGCATCAATCTCGAAGATATCAAAGCACCCGAATGTTTCATCATTGAAGAACAATTGCGCAAACGGATGGAAATCCCGGTCTTCCATGATGACCAGCATGGTACAGCCATCATCGTCGGTGCAGCGGTATTGAATGCGGTTGATCTCACGAAAAAAAATCTATCTGACATAAAAATTGTAACGTCGGGCGCGGGCGCTGCGGCATTGGCATGCCTTAAGCTTTTGATCTCACTTGGCGTAAAGCGCGAAAATATTTGGGTTACTGATCTCGAAGGCGTTGTCTATAAAGGCCGCACAGTATTGATGGATCCGTGGAAAGCGGAATTTTCCCAAGAAACGAATAGCCGCACCTTAAGCGACGTTATCGATCATGCCGATGTCTTTTTAGGTCTCTCGGCCGGCGGCGTATTAAAGCCTGATATGGTGAAGCGTATGGCGGATCGTCCGCTGATTCTTGCTTTGGCAAATCCATATCCTGAAATCATGCCCGATGAAGCGCGCGCCGTAAGGCCCGATGCCATGATGTGCACAGGCCGCTCCGATTATTCAAATCAGGTTAATAATGTTCTGTGCTTTCCTTATATCTTTCGGGGTGCATTGGATGTTGCAGCCACAACCATCAATGAAGAAATGAAGCTGGCAGCCGTTGCTGCCATTGCCAAACTCGCGCGTGAAGCACCATCGGAGGTGGCGGCACGGGCTTTTGGTGGTGATGTCAAAACATTCGGGTCAGAATCTCTTATTCCGAGTCCCTTTGATCCTCGGTTGATTTTGCGAATTGCCCCTGCTGTTGCGCGTGCCGCAATAGAGTCAGGTGTTGCGCGCCGACCGATCACCGATTTCAAAGCCTATGAAGAACAGCTCTCGGGTTTTGTTTTCCGGTCGGGCTTTATCATGAAGCCGATATTCGAACGTGCGAAAGCCGCGCCCAAGAGGGTGATCTATGCGGATGGCGAAGACGAGCGCGTGTTGCGCGCGGCGCAGATTGCCTTGGAAGAAGGCATTGCCATCCCTATTTTGATCGGACGGCCATCGGTGATCGAGTCTCGCTGCCAGCGTTACGGATTGACATTCAAACTCGGTCGCGACGTTGAAGTGATTAATCCGGAAGATGATCCTCGATATCGCGATTATGTGGCCACCTTGATCGAACGTGTCGGCCGCAAGGGCGTAGCGCCGGATGCTGCGCGAACCCTTGTGCGCACAAATACAACCGTGATTGCAGCCGTTGCGCTGATGCGTGGCGATGCCGATGCAATGATTGCGGGGCTTGAAGGTCGCTTCCAATCGAAACTCCGCAACATCCGCGACATTATCGGATTGAAAGAGGGCGTTCGTGATTTGTCGGCCATGACGTTGATGATCACGTCGAAAGGTAATTTCTTTTTAGCCGATACACATGTGACACAGGATCCGAGCTCGGAGGATATCGCAGACATTGCGGTCATGGCGGCGCATCATGTCGAAAGATTTGGAATTACGCCGAAAATTGCATTGATCTCGCATTCTGATTTTGGCGACTCTGACGATCACTCGGCAAAGAAGATGCGCATTGCTTTGCAGGCCATTCGCGAAAAAGCGCCGCATCTTGAAGTTGACGGTGAAATGCAAGCGGATACCGCGCTTGTGCAATCCATCCGCTCCAAAAGAATGCCTGATAGCTCATTGGCTGGCGATGCCAATGTCTTGATTATGCCCAATCTTGATTCAGCCAATATCGCTTATCAGCTGATAAAGGTTCTAGCCGATGCTTTGCCCGTCGGACCAATTTTGATTGGTACTGCGCGTCCAGCGCATATTCTGACAACTTCCGTCACAGCACGGGGCGTAGTGAATATGACAGCGCTGGCGGTGGTTGAGGCGCAAGCAAGTTTGACAGAATAATTTCGATGCCCGCGGCTTTTCGCTTTACGCCGCGGGGCGGAATTGTTGCATCACGGTTGTGATGTCATTCATGGACGGCAAACCAGCCTCATTTCCAAGTTTTTGAATTTTATGGGTCGATGCCGCCCGCGCAAATTCGAAATGAGATTCCCACGGCAAGGCCGGCCGAGCGAGATAAGAATACATATAGGCACCGTGGAAAACGTCACCGGCACCGTTTGTATCAATAATGACCGACGAGGGCACTTTGAGCGGCGGTTGCGTTCTAATCACGCCACTCTCATCATACCAAAGCATCCCGCGCTCGCCGCGTGTTACACCGCCAATGCGAACGCCTTTCGCTTTGAGAAGCTCAAGCAATCCCTTGTCGTCCACGTTCAATTGTTCGGCGAGGCGCTCACCACAAACGGCAACATCGATGAACGACAAAAGCTCGAGCGTGTTGGATCTTAGACCGCCTCCATCAAGCGACACGAGCGCGCCGCGTTCTTTGCAGATTTGCGCATAATGGATCGCCGCATCGCCTTGGTGGCCATCAAGATGCAACGCCCGAATGCCGTCCAAACGTAAGGTTGGAAAGGGGTGGAGATAATCATCATCCCGGCAACGAATAATCGCCCGCTTGCCATTATTGGGGATGACAAAGGAGAGCGAGCTTTCTTTGACCTTTCGCCCGTGAACCGGAATGGCGTATTTCGCCGCCATGTCCAAAAACATGCGGCCGAGCCAATCATCCGCTAAAGATGTCAGGAGGTCGGGCACCACACCAAGTTTGGCGCAACAAAAGGCGGCCGTTACCGCGTTGCCGCCAAAGGAGACCGCATAATTATCGGCCACAGTTTTATCATCGCCGGTCGGAATATGGTCCGTGATGAACGTTACATCGATATAGGTCTGGCCAATAAAAAGGGCTTCCATGGTCACGCACGGTCCTTGATCGGGTCAATTCACCTATCGAGTGACGGAAAATCCCTTAAACGACAAGTGAAAATTACGGACGGGAAGAAATTTGCGTGATTTCAGCGTTAGAGAATTGAGAAACTCGTGCCACAGCCGCATGAGGCGGTCGCGTTCGGGTTTACAACCCTAAAACTCTGGCCAATGAGATCATCGACAAAATCGAGTGTCGCGCCGGCCACGAAGGGAAGAGAATCGGGGTCAACCAGAACCACAGCACCGTCTTGATCAATCCGGAGGTCATCGCTGGCGCTCTCGGTTTCAACCTCAAAACCGTATTGAAACCCTGAACAGCCGCCACCGCTGACGCTGACCCGCAACATAGCGCCCGGGGGCTCGGTTTGAAGGATCGTTTTGATCCGACCCGCCGCACGGGCAGTGACAGAAAATTGCTCGGAAACGCTTTGATCCATTGCCAGAGGCCTATTTCTGTATTCTGAGTGACGACCAGCCTCTAAAATAAGGGCGGGCGACTGAGAATTCAACCGGAGGGCCATCTTTGGACGTACGTTTTGACCGTTGGCGGGCAAATTATGCAACGGATCCTGCCCGATCACGAGGGAGGCTCTATTCCGAGGCTCCGTCGCCCACCCGTAGCGAATTTCAGCGGGATCGTGACCGGATCATCCACTCGACCGCGTTTCGGCGGTTGAAGCATAAGACGCAGGTCTTCGTCTTCCACGAAGGTGATCATTTCCGCACGCGGCTCACGCACACGATTGAGGTTGCCCAAATCGCCCGCTCAATTTCCCGCGCTTTGGGTCTGGACGAGGATTTGGCCGAAGCACTCGCTTTGTCTCACGATTTAGGGCACCCGCCATTCGGTCACACGGGAGAGGACGCTTTAAATCACTGCCTCGCAAAGGTCGGCGGGTTCGATCACAATGCACAGGCCCTCAAAGTCGTCACTACGCTCGAGCGCCGTTATCCCGATTTTGATGGGCTTAATCTAACTTGGGAGACGCTTGAAGGATTGGTCAAACATAATGGACCACTTCTTGACCAAAACAGCCAGCCTCTGCGCTTAGAAAAGGTATCCGCTATTTCGCGTGATATTGCGGATTTTGATGCCAAATTTTCGCTGGATCTCGCGCGGTTTGCGGGTCCTGAGGCACAGGTCGCGGCTTTGTCGGACGATATCGCCTATAACACGCACGATATTGATGATGGATTGCGCGCGGGCTTCTTTCAGATCGATGCGTTGCGCGAAATTCCGTTCTTGAGGCTGATTTTTGAAGAAATCGATCAAAAATGGCCCAAGCTTGAAGTTGCGCGGAAGACCCATGAATTGGAGCGCCGCCTCATCACGAAGTTTGTTGAAGGTGTGATTGCACGCGGCCAGGCGGTGCTTGCGCCCTACCGGGATCAGAGCGTAGAGGCGATCCGCGGCGCGGGCGAAACCTTGATCCGTTTGCCGGACGATCTGGCAGCAGCCGATCGCGATATCAAAGCGTTCCTTTTTCGTAATCTTTATAGAAGCGCCTCGATCATGCGCATTCGGGCGGACGCGGAGCGGGTGGTAAAAGATTTGTTTGGCGCTTACGAGGCTGATCTATCGCTGCTTCCTCCCGACTGGCAACAAACCATCGCCGCAGCCGGATCCGCGGATCGCCTTCACAGTGTCGCAGATTACATCGCCGGAATGACGGACCGTTTCGCAATCGATGAACATCGCCGCTTGTTTGACGTCACGCCCGATTTACGATAGCGCCCTTACCGTCCTTCATAGCTGAAAAAACTCAACATTATGAATATCTTCGAAATTTTTCAAAATCATGTCGCTGAAGCTGTAAGCGCCCTTGGCCGTGATGGTGTCTTGCCGGATACGCTCGATACAAAACGGATCATCGTCGAGCCGCCGCGTGATCCGTTCCATGGTGATCTTGCAACAAACGCCGCGATGGTGCTCGCGAAGGATGCCCAAATTCCACCGCGCAGTTTTGCCGAAAAACTGATCCCGCGCCTCTTATTAATTGATGGTGTGCTTGCAGCAGATATTGCTGGTCCGGGTTTCATCAATATCAAGCTCGATCCCAAAATTTTTCATTCGGTTCTTCATGCGGTTCATCAGCAAGGAAATGATTTTGGTCGCAGCACAAGCGGCAAAGCGCGGAATGTGAATGTCGAGTTTGTATCCGCAAATCCAACGGGGCCCATGCATGTGGGGCATGGTCGTGGTGCCGTGTTTGGCGACGCGTTGGCAAGTCTTCTGATTTTTGCCGGTTATAACGTTACGCGTGAGTACTATATCAACGATGCGGGAGCGCAGGTCGATAGTCTCGGACGATCCGCTTTCTTGCGTTATCGGGAGGCGCTCGGTGAAGAGATTGGAGCGATACCCGAAGGTCTTTATCCCGGGGATTATCTCGTGCCGGTCGGAAAGGCACTGGCAGACCATTATGGCTCGTCTTTGCGCGATCAATCTGAAGCAGAGTGGTTACCAATCATCCGTCAAGCGGCCATTGATGCGATGATGGAGATGATCCGCGAAGACCTTGCCGTGCTTGATATCCGCCATGATGTGTTCTTCTCGGAACGGTCACTCTCGCAAGGCGGCAATCGCGATGAGATTGGTGCTTTGATCACTGATATGACGGCGCGCGATTTGGTTTACCAAGGCCGTCTACCGCCACCAAAGGGCGCACCGGTTGAAGATTGGGAAGACCGCGAGCAAACGCTCTTTCGCGCATCTGCTTATGGCGATGATGTGGATCGCCCGCTTTTGAAGTCTGATGGCTCCTACACTTATTTTGCGGCTGATATTGCTTATCACCGTTCAAAATATTTGCGGGGCTTTGCCACCATGATTGATGTCTGGGGTGCAGACCATGGCGGATACATCAAGCGTATGACATCGGCTGTTAAAGCAGTAACCGATGGAATGGGCGAACTTGACGTCAAGATCTGCCAATTGGTTCGCCTGTTGCGCAATGGCGAACAGGTCAAAATGAGCAAGCGGTCGGGTGATTTCGTCACCCTCCGGGAAGTCGTTGATGAAGTGGGCCGCGATGCGGTTCGCTTCATGATGCTCTATCGTAAGAATGATGCGACGCTCGATTTTGATCTTGCGAAAGTCATTGACCAATCTAAAGACAATCCGGTCTTCTATGTTCAATATGCGCATGCGCGCTGTGCTTCAGTGCTGCGCCAAGGACATGCGGCCCAATCGGCTTTTGATCTTGCTGTGGATGCCGGAGCCCTGAGTAAACTGACCGACGCGAGTGAACTTGCGGTCATTCACCGGATTGCGCAATTCCCTCGCATTGTGGAAGCGGCAGCGAGTGCCCATGAACCCCACCGCATTGCCTTTTACCTTCATGATTTGGCGAGCGATTTTCATTCCTTGTGGAATCGGGGCAAAGACAATCCGGACTTACGTTTCGTGATCGAAAATGATAGAAATTTGACGATTGCGCGACTCGCTCTGGTTGATGCGGTGCGTCGTGTTTTGGCGTCTGGACTTTCTGTTTTGGGTGTTTCAGCGCCCAATGAAATGCGCTGATCATTGAGCTTTGGCGGGTTGAGGCTGGATCAGATAATAAAAAGCGGTTTGACTGATAGATTGGATCGAATTGGGGAACGGATCATTTGAATGACTGATGATGGGCGCGGACGGGGTTCCGTGAACCTGGAGGAGCTTGAAAGGCAGTTGCGCGAGGCGTCGCGCAATCGTGCGCGCTCTTTGGCATCAGAATTCGGTTCGGCCAACGAAAGTTCTGCAGAATCGGACGTTCCCGATGTTGTGGCGTTAACACGCCAATTTGTTTCGCGCTCAAATCCGCAGATACCAGCCACGCCCGAGGCGGATCCTTGGCGCCCTTCATTTAATACACAAGTGCAGAGTCCGACGGGAACGGTCGGCTATCCGGGGCAGGGCATTGCGCCCTCGTCTCGTCCAGCGGGCGGAGATGCCGACGCAGATCCGTTTTATCCCCCGCCGCCGGCATTCATGCGGGCACAAAATCCAAATTTGGGCCCATCAACATCTGAAAGTCCCGGATTTCAGGGCGATTTATCGAGTGGTTTTGGTGCTCCTGGCCGCGAACGGTTTCCGGAAATTGAACGTCCCGTTCGTTCGAATGGGCGGATATTTCGTGCCGCGATCTTATTGGCCATCCTCTTTATTGGTGTGGGGCTGGTCTATTTTTATGAGACCGGTCGCTTTTCGGTGACGATGGGCGTCCAATCTGATCAGCGTCAGGTTCCCGTGATTAAGCCCGACCCTAATCCGGTCAAAATTGTTCCGGATTCAAAAACGGCGGAAACACCACCCGCAGGGACCGAGTTATTTTCCAAAAACGCCGCGGATGGGGTTGCCAAGGTCACGACGCGGTCAACGGCAGAAGAACCGGTGGACATCAACGCGGTTGCAAAAAATGCATCGACCAACAAATCGCTCGTTCCCGGAATGGGGGATCCGAAAGCGGTTAAGACAGTAACGGTTCGGCCGGATGGAACAATCGTTGGCGACGCGCAAATCGCGCCTTTAACTCCTAATGCGGATGCCGCACCGGCAGTTGCACAGCCCCCCAAAAATGTTCCCGCGCCACCTCAGACGCCGCCTGTAACCCCATCCAGTAAAACAGAAACTCCGGTTACGACTCCCGCCACTGTCGCGCAAACGCAGTCGAATTCTTCGACGACCAATTCGGCTTCAACCAATACCCCGCTTCCGCCACTGTCTGGACCAACGGTCGATGTTCCGCTCCCTACGCCAAGGCCGGCCGACATTGGTAAGGCAGCCCCTGTCGTTGCAGAAGTTGATCCTTTGGCTGAACTGGCAAAATCGGTGACGGATGACCCTGTCGCCGAAACGACTAATGAAAATGCGCCGCCGCTCGTAACCGGTGATTATGCCGTTCAATTCGGGGCACCGGCAGCAGAGAATGATGCGAATGGTTTAGCCAAACGGGTGCGGACTGAATTCGCCACGCAAATTGATGGCAGGGAAGTGGCAGTTATAAAAGCCGACAGCAATGGGAAGACCGTTTATCGCGTTCGCGCCGTTGGGTTTACGCGCGACGAAGCGAGTGCTGCCTGTGCCGATGTCACCGCTGCCGGCGGCAAATGCTTCATTGCCCGTAATTAGTCTTAATGGATTCAGTCATGAGCGACACCTCATCCCGAGCCTTTGTTGTTGGATGCGAGGGTGCTCATCTAAATGCTGATGAAATCAAATTTTTTGGCAATATGAGGCCTTGGGGCCTCATTCTGTTTCGTAGAAATATTGTTGAACCCTCTCAAGTTAAAGCGTTAATTTCAGAATTTAGAGATGCGGTTGGTCGCCCCGACGCGCCGGTTTTGGTCGATCAGGAGGGCGGGCGCGTTCAGCGGTTGGGGCCTCCGCATTGGCGACGTTATCCGTCCGGCGCGCGGTTCATGGAGGTTTCGAAGGGCGACGTGAACGCGGCGGCTGAATTGGCTCGATTGTCAGCGCGGCTCATAGCGCATGATCTATTTGACGTTGGAATTTCGATCGATTGCGCGCCGGTTCTCGATTTACCGGTTGACGGCATGACCGATGCGATTGGCGATCGGGCCTATGCGCGCGACCCCATGACAATCGCCAAAATAGGGCGTGCATTCGCCGACGGCTTGATTGCGGGCGGCATCCTTCCGGTCATCAAACATATGCCCGGTCATGGTCGAGCCATGGTTGATAGCCACAAGGATCTGCCTTTGGTTCAAACGCCAAAGGATATTCTATCTAAAACTGATTTTGTGCCTTTCCGACGTTTGGCAGATCTTCCGATCGCGATGACCGCACATATCGTTTTCCACGATATTGACCCCGATAATCCCGCGACGGCTTCCCGGCATTTGATCCAAACCATTATTCGGTCTGAAATTGGCTTCGGTGGCCTATTGCTGAGCGATGATATGTCGATGGAGGCTCTGAAAGGCGATTTTGGTAGCCGAGCGCGTGCCATTTTCGAAGCTGGCTGCGACATGGCGGTTCATTGCAATGGGCGGATCGAGGAGGCGCGCGCGGTCGCCGCGGCGACCCCTTATCTCGCCGGAGTGTCGCTCGAACGTGCAAATCGCGTCATTTCGATGCTTAATAAGGCTCCAGAGGCCTTCGATCCTGTGGATGCCGCCGCCAAATTGGATGCAGCGCTTGCTCTTCCAAGCTGACGGGATCAGTGTCTGCTTAAGTTTTTTAGATTTGGCGGCATCTGGACATGAGCGAATCCGCATTTTTCGGCGGCCCGGACTTTGATGAGGACCGCGCCTCAAGCGATCCGGTTCTTTTGATCGACATGGAAGGTTTTTCTGGGCCTCTCGATCTTCTTCTTGAGCTTGCCCGTCGTCAAAAGGTCGATTTGAGCAAGATCTCGATCTTGGAGCTCGTCGAACAATATCTGAAATTCATCGAGCATGCCCGGTCGCTTCGGCTCGAATTGGCTGCCGATTATCTGGTGATGGCCGCGTGGCTCGCTTATTTGAAGTCGCGTCTCCTTCTTCCAGCTCCCGAAGCGGGTGCCGAGCCGGACGCCGCTGATCTCGCTGCTGCATTGGCCAACCGGCTCAAGCGGCTTGAAGCCTTTCGGGCTGTCGCCCGCCTTCTTCAAGATCGGCCACAGCTCGATCGCGATATTTTCGGGCGCGGAGCCCCTGAATCGGTGGCGATGAGAAAAATTCCGGTCTTTGATGCCTCGATTCACGATCTTTTGAACGCTTATGCACAGCAAAGACAGACGAGGGCGTTATCTCGCATTTCGCTCGCAAAACGGGTTGTTTGGTCGCTGGATAAGGCCCGGGCAGCACTGGAACGGCTGATTGGATTGGCTCCGGATTGGTCCGCTCTTGATGACTACCTGATTGCTTTTATTACGGAACCTGAGCAAAGACGAACCGTACGTGCGACTGCTTTTTCTGCTACGCTTGAACTTGTAAAAGAGGGGCGTGCAGAGGTGCGGCAAGATAAAGCTTTTGCCCCGATCTTTTTCAGGGCGCGTTTGGAAACTGAACCGAAATTGACAGCATGATGACCGAACTTGCAGCCGAGATTTTAGAGACCACGGACGTCGAACTCCATGACGAGTCCGAAGCGGTCATTCGCGACGCACGCTTTTTGCGCGACAAGCGGATTGTCGAGGCGCTGCTGTTTGCGTCAGCGCGCCCGCTGGGCGTTGAAGATTTCCGGTTTCATCTCGGCAAGGACTGCGCCTTAGAGTCGATTTTGGCAGAACTGGCAGCAGATTTTGCGCCGCGCGGCGTTAATTTATTAAATGTTGCCGGAAAATGGGCTTTCCGGACGGCGGATGATCTCGGCTATTTGCTCATTCGCGAGAAAACGGAACCACGCAAATTGTCGCGTGCGGCCATGGAAACACTGGCGATCGTTGCCTATCACCAGCCGGTGACTCGGGCCGAAATCGAGGAAATTCGCGGCGTTGCGACGAGCAAAGGCACGCTCGACGTGCTTTTGGAGACAGGCTGGGTCCGGCTTCGCGGTCGCCGGAAGGCACCGGGTCGTCCCGTGACTTATGGAACGTCGGATGCCTTTTTGGATCAATTCGGTCTGCAGGCAATCAATGAATTGCCCGGATTGGCCGAACTTAAGGGCGCTGGCTTCTTCGACGGACGTCTTCCAGCCGATTTTGACGTTCCCGAACCCTCAGACAACCCGGAATTGCGCGCTGATGAGGATCCGCTCGACGAAGATTTGTTCGTCGTCATCGCGGAGGAGAAATCCGACGTGATTGAGGACCGGTTAGAGGCTGATCTCTCTGAATGAGAGACCGTTGGTCACAGTTTTGCCGATAATGTGCCGAAGGGTACCGCTGAAATCTGGCTAAGTCCGCGCTTCCTGTAAATTTATTTCAGCTTTCCGCTCCCGAATGGGCATGAAGTTCTTGTTTTTACGGACCCGGAGCCCTAATTTCGCATTCATGTAAGGGAACCGCTCAGGCCGGGACCCGTTCTCGCAGGGAGGCTTCCAATGGGTAGCGTGAGCATTTGGCACTGGATCGTTGTCGGTATCATCGTGATGCTGTTGTTCGGCCGGGGAAAAGTTTCAGAATTGATGGGTGATGTGGCGAAAGGCATCAAGTCTTTCAAGAAGGGCATGGCTGAGGATGAGCCCACGGCATCCGCTCAACCGGCAGATCCTTCAAAGCCGGTCGTTGATCAGCGGCCTGCTGCTGCAACTCAGACCGCACACACCGAGCATAAGGCAGGTTAAAATCCGTTGAGTGGCCTTCAATTGAAGGTCACTTGGGCCTGAATGGATCGATTATGTTAGACTTCGGTGCAGGCGAACTCGTGGTAATTGGAGTGGTCGCCTTGGTCGCTATTGGGCCCAAGGAACTTCCAGGATTATTGCGTACCGTTGGACAGGCCGTGGGGCGGTTGCGCCGCATGGCTGGCGATTTTCAAAATCAGTTTAACGATGCAATGCGCGAAGCCGATATGGCCGAAGCGCAAAAACTGATCTCTGATATCAAGACAGATATTTCAGGTGATTTAAACGCGGCAGCTGCTGAATTATCAGTGCCTTCAATGACAGCGTCATCAATGCGGCCGGTGACCGTTTCAATGCCCGTGTCACCAGAGCCGAACCTTGTGGACGATGTTGTTGCACCGCCTGAGCCTGTTGCAGATTTGGCTGTTCAGCCGACGCCGCTGGCAGATGAAAAAAATTCTTCATCGGATCTGTCACAAGCACCGAATTCTGAATCGCAACCGGTAATTGAAGAGGGCGTTTCCCAAGCAATAGCTGAAGAAGCCCCTGTCAAGCCGAAGCGCAAGCGTACAAAAAAGCAGGATGCTGAGCCCCAAGAAGGTGCGTCATGACCGCGGAAGATATTGACGCTTCTAAAGCTCCTTTAATGGAGCATTTGATAGAGCTCAGGGCGCGGCTTATTAAGTCGCTTCTGGCGTTTTTGGTGATGTTCTTTGCGTGCTTTTTCTTTGCACGGCACATCTATAATATTCTCGTTTTTCCCTATGTTCTGGCCGCGGGCGGTGATGCGTCGCAAGTAAAACTCATCTACACAGCGCCCCTCGAATATCTCTTCACGCAAATCAAAATTGCAATTTTTGGGTCCTCGTTCTTCTCCTTCCCGATTGTTGCAACGCAAATTTATAAATTTGTGGCGCCTGGACTTTATAAAAATGAACGGGATGCCTTTTTACCTTATTTGATTGCGACGCCGCTTTTGTTTCTGACAGGCGCTGCGGTTGTGTTTTTTATCGCCATGCCGATTGTCATGACATATTCGATTGGTCAGCAACAAATTGATGTCGCGGGCGAAGCGTCGATCGCGTTGCTGCCAAAAGTTAGTGAATATCTCTCCTTGATCATGACATTGATTTTTGCGTTCGGGATCACGTTTCAGCTTCCTGTTGTGTTGACCTTACTCGCACGAGCGGGGGTTATTGACTCAACCTTTCTCAAGGAAAAAAGACGGTATGCGATTGTTTTGGTGTTCGTCTTGGCGGCAATCCTGACGCCACCCGATGTGATTTCCCAAATGTCGCTCGCGATACCCACTTTAGCACTCTATGAGATATCGATTCTCGCCGTGAAATGGGTTGAGAGCCAAAAAATCAAAGCTGATCAGGCGCGCGAAAACACTTAAGTTTTTGGCGTATATTTATTCGAGGCTCGTCATGTATGATATTCGCTGGATCCGCGAGAACGCTCTTGCCTTTGATCAAGGCCTAATCAATCGCGGCGCTGAGCCGCTTTCGGCGCGTTTGATTGCGCAAGATGAAGAGCGCCGGGCAGCAATTACAGCATCTCAATTGGCGCAAGAGCGCCGCAACGCGGTGTCAAAAGAAATTGGGCAAGCGATGGCGGCCAAAGATCAGGCGCGCGCTGATGCGTTGAAAGCTGAGGTTTCAGCACTCAAAGAAAAACTCGCTGATCTTGAAACGCGCGAAAAAATCTTGGTCGATGAGCTTGATCGACAATTGGCGACCATTCCAAACATGCCCATCGAGAGCGCCCCTGTTGGCAAAGATGAACATGATAATGTCGAGATCAAAAAAATCGGCACCCCTCGTACCGAAGCGTCGATGGGATTTGCGCCGAAACAACATTTTGAACTTGGCGAAGCGCTCGGTCTTATGGATTTTGAAGCAGCAGCGCGGATGTCCGGCGCACGCTTTGTGGTTAATCGGGGATCCCTTGCCCGCCTTGAACGCGCGCTGGGCCAATTCATGCTCGATGTTCACACAGGCGAGAACGGCTATACCGAAGTAAACCCGCCATATCTTGTCAAAGATCAAGCCGTTTACGGCGTCGGTCAATTGCCGAAATTCGAAGAAGATTTGTTCAAAACCACCAATGATTTTTATCTCATTTCGACATCAGAAGTGTCCTTAACCAATCTTGTTCGCGAACAAATCGTCGATGAGAAAGAGCTTCCCTTTCGCTTCACTGCGTTGACACCATGCTTTCGTTCTGAAGCAGGCGCTGCGGGACGCGACACACGGGGTATGATCCGGCAACACCAATTCACCAAAGTCGAATTGGTGTCGATCACGACACCCGAACAATCTCTTGCCGAACATGATCGGATGCTCGCCTCGGCTGAGAAAGTGTTACAAAAGCTTGGGCTTGCCTATCGTGTTGTTATACTTTGCACCGGTGATATGGGATTTTCGGCTCAGAAAACTTATGACATTGAAGTCTGGTTGCCGGGTCAAAATGCCTATCGGGAGATTTCGTCTTGTTCCGTATGTGGAGACTTTCAGGCGCGCCGAATGAACGCGCGTGTGAAATCTCCTGACGGTAAGGGCAATCGTTTTGTCCACACATTAAATGGCTCTGGCGTTGCCGTCGGTCGTGCGCTCGTTGCCGTTTTGGAAACCTATCAAAATGAAGATGGATCGGTAACGGTTCCAGATTGCCTCAAACCCTATATGGGTGGGCTTACAACGCTCACAAAGGCTTAATCACCATGCGTATTCTTGTAACCAATGATGACGGTATTCACGCGCATGGGCTTGAGATTTGTGAAGCGATTGCAAAGTCTTTGTCCGATGATGTTTGGGTTGTCGCACCCGAGACGGATCAATCGGGCGTTGCGCATTCTCTTTCGTTGAACGATCCTTTGCGTCTGCGGCAAGCCGGCCCTCAGCGCTTTGCCGTCAGTGGCACGCCGACCGATTGTGTGATCATGGGATTGCGCCATGTTCTTGATCGTAAGCCTGATCTGATCATATCCGGTGTAAATCGCGGCCAGAATGTTGCCGAAGATGTAACCTATTCGGGAACCGTTGCAGGCGCGATTGAGGGAACGATTTTAGGCGTTCCTTCTTTTGCTCTTTCGCAATGTTATGGGTTTGAAACGAAGTCGCAACCGCATTGGGATTGCGGACGTCAACACGCACCCGATCTGATTAAAAAAATTCTCGCTGAAGGCATTCCGCCCAACATTCTTGTAAACATCAATTTTCCTGATTGCCCGGCAAGCGATGTAACGGGAACAAGCGTTGCGGTTCAAGGACAGCGCAAGCAGGAACTCTTACGCATTGATGAGCGTCATGACGGGCGCGGAAATCCTTATTATTGGATTGCATTTGGTCGAGGGCGTTCAGAGCCCGGACATGGAACAGATCTCGAGGCGATCGCTGCCAAGCGCATCTCGGTTACGCCCTTACGTTTGGATTTAACCGATGAGCCGACGTTAACGCGTTATGCGAGTTTGTTCTAAAGTGGGGCCCGCGTGAAAAAGCCAACGTCAAAGGCAGAGACGACACTGTCCTTCCTTTTGCGACTACGCGAGAAGGGCATTCTTGATACCAATGTTTTGAAAGCATTTGAGCAAGTCAAACGTGCCGATTTTCTGGAGCCTCATTTAGCCGATGTCGCTGACGATGACATCGCGCTGCCGATTGCGTGTGGGCAAACGCAGATTGCCCCGTCGACGCTTGCGCGAATGATCGTTGCGTTGGATGTCGGTCCCGGTGCTCGCGTATTGGAAATCGGAACGGGCTCCGGTTATGCCGCATCAATCCTGAGCCGATTGGTTCTGAGCGTCACAACGCTCGAGCGCTTCGGTAAATTGGCTGATCGCGCAAGAAAGATACTCGCAACATCGGCATTCGGAAATGTGGCCTCATGGCATGCGGATGGCTCACGAGGCTATCCCGGCGAGGCACCTTACGACCGGATCATCGTTCATGGGGCGCTCGACAGTGAGCCTGCAAATTTGATTGAGCAATTGACACCCGAGGGCGCCGTTGTGGCGGTTTTGCGTTTGGGCAATGTCTCTGAGCTTACGCGCTGGCGACGTGTGTCAGGCAGCCGCGCTATAGAAATGGATCATTTCGGCCGCCTTGATCTACCGCCTTTGGCGAATGGGCTCGCTGAAGTGCTCTAAAGCGGGCCGAGGATACGTTCGAGCTCATCATGGAAAGAAGTTCTTAACCTAAACAGAGGATGAATCACACGGGTTGCGGCATGTGAGTCGCATAGTGGTCATGATCGGGAGGTCGACCGTGTTTTCTAGGACTGCGCTCCGTATTCTCAGCACCTGTGGTTTGTGCCTTATCATGTCGGCATGCGGTACGGATGTGGTCCGCATGTCCGAGCAGCTAAATCCTTTTGCCGGTTCTTCCCGTTTTGATCCAAAGACGACGGGTTCTTTGTCGAAATCGGTCAATGAATTGCCTGTTCCATCGGCAGATATTGGCGCTTCGGATGTGAGCGGTTCATCCTCGACGGCGATTTCGGCTGCGCCTCTCGCTGCGCCGGGCGCCTCGTCTATTAAAGCGTCAACCCTCGCATCGAACCCGAAAGCACCAACGACAACACCGACGCAAAAACTTGCGTCCTTAGCGCCGGTCGTGGTCGGCAGCGATAAAGCGGTGGCGTCTTCTGCAGATGGCGGTAAATGGGTCACTGAGGGCGGAACGGAAGTTGTTCTCGCCAATAATGAAACGATTCAAACGCTCTCTGATCGCTATGGTGTTCCGGCAGATGCGATCCGTGCGGCAAATGGTCTAACGGTTAAGTCAAAACCAAAGGTCGGATCGAAACTGATCATTCCGGTCCATGTGGCCGATGGTGTAACGCCATCTAAAGTGAAGCCATCCAATGCCAAGACCGCTTCACTTGCTCCTGCAAATGTCATTGCAGACGCGCCAAAGGTGGAACTCAAAAAGCCTGAGGTCGCAAAGCCAACTGCCAAGGTCGATCCATCCAAGCCATCTCAAGTCGCAGCACTTGAGCAGCCTGTTCAGTCTGATACAGCGGCTCAAGGAACAGCGGTCGATGCAGCCAAACCAATTCCGTCGGTCGGTTTTCGCTGGCCGGCGCGCGGGCGGATCATTCTCGGCTTTGGTGATAAGAACGGTGTAAAAAGCACCGGCATCAATATCTCGGTTCCTGAAGGAACGCCGATCAAGGCGGCTGAAGCCGGAACAGTTGCTTATGCGGGCAGCGAGGTCAAAGGCTTCGGCAATCTCGTGATGGTGCGCCATGCCGAGGGATGGGTTTCCGTTTACGCCAATGCAAGTGAGATCAAAGTGAAGCGTGGTGACCCGATTAAGCGCGGGCAGGTGATCGCCTTATCCGGTCAGTCGGGTGATGTCGCTGCGCCACAATTGCATTTCGAATTGCGTAAAGGATCTGTACCGGTCGATCCGGTTGAGCATTTGAGTGAAGATTGATCGCGTTTTCACTTATGAGAAAGGCGGCCTTAGGGCCGCCTTTTTTATGGGCTATCTCATATCAAGAAGAGAGCGTTGCGCCGAGTCTGCCCGCGAGATCCTGAATATATTGATAGGCCGTTCGACCAGAGCGTGAGCCCCGTGTTGTTGCCCATTCAAGGCACTCATTGGTGAGACGTTCATCATCAAACGTCAAGCCATAGTGGCGCGCATAGCCGCGAACCATTTCGAGATATTCGTCTTGGCTGCATTTGTGAAAACCAAGCCAGAGGCCAAACCGGTCAGAGAGCGATACTTTTTCTTCGATCGCCTCGCCGGGATTGATCGCCGTGCCGCGTTCATTGTCCATCATATCGCGCGGCAACAGGTGACGACGGTTCGAAGTCGCGTAAAACACGACATTATCCGGCCGCCCTTCAATCCCGCCTTCAAGCACGGCCTTGAGCGATTTGTAGGACGTGTCATCCGCATCAAATGACAGGTCATCGCAAAACACGATGAACCGACAGTCGGAACCGCGCATCAAGGTCATGAGGTTCGGTAAGGTTTCAATATCCTCACGATGAATTTCAACGAGTTTGAGCTTTGCTGCGGTTGAACGCTCCGTGCTTTTGATGGCCGCTGCGTGAGCGGCTTTGACGAGCGATGATTTGCCCATGCCGCGCGCGCCCCACAGAAGCGCGTTGTTAGCCGGCAGGCCACGGGCAAAGCGCTCGGTATTATCGTTCAAAAGGTCGCGAACCCGATCAATCCCACGCAAGAGACCCATCTCAACCCGGTTGACCTTTGGCACCGGGACCAATTGCCCGAGATCGGGACGCCACACAAACGCATCGGCGGCTGCGAAATCCATCTGCGGCGCGGCGGGTGGTTTGAGCCGCTCAAGCGCATCCGCGATACGCCTTAGTTCGGTGAGCAACGGGTCAGTAGCGGGAAGAGGGGATTGTGACATGATGCGCGAGGGGTAAACCGGAAAAAACTCGGGGATGAATACAATCTATTGACGGGAAGGTCCATGGCGGGACGTTTTCGGGTTCAGTTCTGATTGCAATCCGGCTCTCAGTGGATATAGTCCCCGCCAATCGATCCGGCGCCTTTTCGGTGCCGTTTTTTGCTTTGAACGGAGGATTTGACGTGATTACGCCAGCTTATGCCCAAAGTGCATCCGCCTTGGGTGGATCTGATATGCTCATTCAGATTGTTCCTTTCGTCCTGATTTTTATCATTATGTATTTCTTGATGATCCGCCCGCAGCAAAAGCGGCAGAAAGAACATCAGGAAATGATTAAAAACGTCCGCCGCGGCGATCAGATCGTGATGAGCGGTGGTCTTATTGGTAAGGTCGTGAAGGTGACCGACGACCATGAGGTCGAACTTGAGATTGCGGACAATGTCCGTGTTCGCGTGACGCGCGCCTCGATCGCCGATGTGCGGTCAAAAGGCGAACCTGTGAAATCCTGATTACACGCGATTAAACACCATGCTCCGTTATTCCCGCGCTAAAATTTCGGCCGTATTGCTTCTCGTATTTGCGGGCATTTTTTATGCTGCGCCGAGTTTGCTCTCGCCTGAAACACGCACAGCGATCTATCAGGCAACGCCCGGATTTATTCCGTCCTGGCTTGTTCCCCATCAGGCGATTGTCTTGGGTCTTGACCTTCAAGGTGGCTCGCACGTGCTTCTTGAGGTGGACAGCGGCGCCGTGTTGAAAACGCAAATTGCAACCTTGCGGGATGATATGCGGCGTATTTTGCGCGATGAAAAAGTGGCGCTCGCCGGCGGTTTGGCACTTCTACCGCGCGGTGTTTCGGTACGCATCGCAGATGAAACGGAGCGTAAACGTGTTCTCCCCAAATTTAAAGAATTGGCATCGCCTGCGGCAGCGTTCATTGGCGGCGCTGGCAAAGCGTCCATTGAGTTGGTTGAAGACGCCGATGGTTTAATCACCTTAGGCATTACGGAAACGGGCGTCACCGAGAAAATCCGCAAAGCCATAGATCAAGCCATAGAAGTGCTGCGTCGTCGTATCGATGCGTTGGGCACAACCGAACCGAACATCCAACGCCAAGGTGTTGATCGCATCCTTGTGCAGGTGCCTGGCTTGCAAGATCCAAAGCGGTTGAAGGATATTCTGGGCACAACCGCGCAACTTGAATTCCGGATGGTGGCTGAAGCAGGTTCGGCATCCAGTGAATCAGAAATGCTGCCACAGGCAGAGCCCAATCTTCCCCCTTTGCCGATTGAAAAGCGGGTGATCGTTCAGGGTGAAGATTTGATCGATGCACAGCCAGGCTTTGATCAGCGCACGAGTGAACCGATTGTGAATTTCAAATTCAACATTCGTGGCGCGCAGCGGTTTGGTCAGGCGACAACTGAATCGGTTGGTCGCGCACTCGCGATCGTTCTTGATAAAAAAGTGATCTCGGCGCCGCGCATTCAAAGCGCGATTACCGGCGGTCAAGGCCAGATCTCAGGACGCTTTACGGTTGAAGCCGCAAATAATCTTGCGATCTTATTGCGCGCCGGTGCCTTGCCAGCACCCCTCACCATTGTTGAAGAGCGTACTGTGGGGCCGGGCCTTGGTCAGGATTCGATCAATGCCGGCAAGATTGCCGCCTATGTCGCCTCCCTGCTTGTGGTCGGATTTATGTTTGTCACTTACGGTCTCTTCGGACTGTTTGCCAATATCGCTTTGGCGATCCACGTGATCTTGATCTTTGCCATGATGTCCCTGATCGGCACGACGCTCACGCTTCCCGGTATTGCCGGCATTGTGTTGACGATTGGAACGGCCGTTGATTCCAATGTTCTCATTTACGAGCGCATTCGTGAGGAAGCGCGCCAAGGGCGAAGCATAATCGCGTCACTTGATGCGGGCTTCACTCGCGCCTTTGCAACGATCATTGATTCAAACGTCACCATGTTTATCGCCGCGGCGATTTTGTTCTTCTTGGGTTCGGGTCCGGTGCGAGGATTTGCGGTAACAATGGTGTTTGGAATTATCACAACGGTTGTAACGGCTGTGACCATGACGCGGATGATGATTGCGCTCTGGTATACACGGTCGCGGCCCCAGAAATTACCATTCTAAGGAAGATCAACGCGTATGAAACTCCTTCGGATCATTCCCGACGATACGTCTTTTGGCTTTATGGCGTTTCGGCGCCTGAGCTTTCCGTTTTCGGCACTGTTGTCGGTTGTGTCGGTAGCAGCATTTTTCATCATTGGCCTTAATTTCGGCATCGATTTCACGGGCGGAACGCTGATTGAAATGAAGGCTCTGAATGGCAAAGCCGCTATTTCATCCGTGCGCTCAACCGCGGCTGAACTTGATCTGGGCGATGTCGAAGTTCAGGAGTTTGGTTCTCAAGGTGAAGTCTCGCTTCGCTTCGGCCTTCAACCGGGCGGCGAGAAAGGCCAGCAAGCCGTTGTTGAACGGGTTCGCGCATCCTTTGGCAAAGACTATGAGTTTCGTCGTGTTGAAGTCGTGGGTCCGCGCGTATCGGGCGAACTGGTTCAATCCGGTATTCTCGGCGTTGTGCTCTCCATCGTCGCTGTGCTTATCTATTTGTGGTTCCGCTTTGAGTGGCAATTTGCCGTTGGCGCTGTTATCGCGACCTTGCATGATCTTGTGCTGACCATTGGATTTTTTGCGATCACGCAAATTGAATTCAACATGACGTCGATTGCCGCGATTCTTACTATTGTCGGCTATTCACTCAATGATACGGTTGTTGTCTTCGACCGTATTCGCGAGCTCTTACGCAAAT
>CANGSG010000015.1 GCA_947456435.1 Hyphomicrobiales bacterium | reverse complement strand
CTAAGACCGGAAAAACCCTCGTCGTTGTCACAACGCCGATACTTCGTCGCGAACTCGCAACCCTTGTCAGACAGGCTTCGGCCGATGGTCTCGTTCTGTCATTCAAGGAACTTCCCGAAACCAAGCGTATCAATGTTGTCGCCATTATCGGCGGCGCGTCCTGAGGAGAATGAACCATGATGCAACGTACAAAAATCGTGGCGGAAGATAGCCGCGAAGCCATGGCCCGGATCATGCGGGATTATGGTGAGGACGCCGTCATCCTCTCAACGCGCAAAGTGCCCGGTGGCATTGAAATCGTTGCGGGCCATCCAGCGAAGGGCGCATCCAAATTCGACGCAGATGATGAAGAGCCCACTTTGATGCGTTTGAAAAAGGCGCAAAAGAAAATGCAACCCGATGTGGTTGCCGAGCGAACGAGCGAAGTCCTTAAGAAGCCTGCCGCTCCCAAAAGCGCATCGCAGAAATTTGCTGATATTCTTATTGAAAGCGGTCGGGCTGAAGAGTTGCTCCGCCCTTCAGCATTCCAATTCCGCGCAGCTCCAGCCGCACAAGCTAAGGCTTCGACAATCGAAGAGCCGAAAGCAGAAGCTCCATCGATCAACGAAGAAAAGCCTGTTGCCGCAGCACCAATCGATGATCGCCGGCTTGATGCCATCGAACAAACGGTAAAAGAAATTCGGGCCATGCTTGGCCAAGAAGTGATGATGAGCGGATTGAAATCCGCTGGCGCATCGCCGGCTTTGATTTCGGTGTTTCTTGCGCAATCAGGCGCTTTGGCTTCGATTGACCCTGATCGCCGTTTTGCAAAATTTCTTACCGATCGTATGCTTCACAAATCACCGCCCAAACTTACAGGCGGCCCTCGCGTTGTGATGACTTTAGGGCCAAGCGGTTCGGGCAAAACGACTTTGCTTGCGCAGTTGGCTGCGAAAGCCCGCATTGAATCGCCTGACGAACGGCTTACTTTTGTGAATGCCGATGCCAATCGCTTTGGTGCCGCCGAGCAATTGCGTGCCTATGGCAAGATTCTCGATGTGCCGGTTATTGATGTCGAGCATCCTTCGGAGCTTGCCAAATTGACAACCAATTCTGGTCAGCGTTTGTCTTTGTTCATCGATATGCCAAGTCAGCCTCATGAAAATGGTGTATTGCTTGATATTCTTGAACGGCACCGTGACGAATTGCCAGAAATGTATAGTGTGGGGGCTATTGCCGCCAATCTATCAACCGATGCGGTTGACCGGATGCTGTCCCGTTATCCGAATCTCGATGCACTCGCGTTAACGAAGCTTGATGAGGCTCCGCTCTCGCTTTCAACCTTCAGTCTTTTAAGCTTGCGTGGGCCCGGCGTTGCCTTTCTTGCCTCAACCTCGCATCTTGTGAAAGGGTTGATGGAACCTGATTCGGACATGCTCGAAAGCGTTATTCATTCGAGCCTCGTCGGCAGCGAAGCTGAACAGCTGAACTGACCTCTTTTGTTGATTATCGTGTAGAGTCGGTAAGGTATCATGAAGCGTCCTCAGGCCACGGCCATAACGAGCGGAAAAGGCGGCGTCGGCAAGACGAACCTCTCCGTCAATCTCGCGCTCGCTCTTCATAAGGCCGGGCAACGGGTCGGTATTTTCGATGCCGATCTAGCTCTTGCCAATGCCCATCTCGTTCTCGGCTGTCGTCCGAACCGGACGATTGTCGATGCGCTTTCGGGTGAGTGCAGCATGGCGGACACCGTTATCGAATCGCCCCTCGGCGTGAAGATGATTGCTGGCGGTAGCGGTCTTGCCGAAGTGATGGGCCTTTCGGCAGAAAAGCGTCAAGAGATCATTAGAAGTTTTTCAGAATTGTCCGACTCGGTTGATCATTTGATCGTCGATACAGCGGCAGGTGTTGAATCCAATGTGATCGACTTTGTCGCCGCTTGTGATCGCGTGATCGTCGTTGTCGTTGGCGAACCCACGGCATTCGTCGATGCCTATGCGTCGATCAAAGTACTTCATCAAGATACGGGACGGGACCGTTTCGATATCATCATCAATCGCGCAGCGAATGATGCGGTGGGCGCGCAGATATTCTCACGCTTCCGTGCGATTACCGATCGCTTTTTGAAGGTCACTCTCAATCATATCGGCACCGTGCCGGAAGATGAGCGCCTCGCGCGCGCGGTCGGAAAATGCGAACCTGTAGTAAGTAGCTTCCCGAATTCGGTTTCAGCAAAAGCCATCATGCGCATTGCTGAGAAAATTCATGCGACAACTCCGCCTGCAGTTGATGAAGGTGCGATTGGCTTTTTCCGGCCTATGGTTGCCGCAGAACGTCAAGCAATTAGGGCCTAATCGATGGCTTTGAAGGCTTATTCAACCAATGCGCTAAGCGTTCAGGACATTAATGAACGTGTGCGGCTTCATATGCCGCTTGCGCGCAAGATTGCTTGGCAGATTCATGGTCGCGTTAGAGATCTCCTCGACATTGACGATCTGATTCAAATTGGCATGACAGCTCTGGTTGAAGCCGCTCAAAGATTTCAGGACACCGGTGAAGCCACATTCGGCTCTTATGCAACCATTCGTGTGCGCGGTGCGCTTGTCGATCATGTTCGCAATAATCTCACTTTAACCCGAACAGGCGTCCAACGACGTGATCGCATTGCCCAGGCGAAGCGCGACTTAATCACTGAGGGTAAAGACGCGGATAACCAAACACTTATCGCTGAAAAGCTCGGCATTGGTGTGGCGGAACTTCAAGTGTGGTATGGGCAAATTGCTCAAACATCTGATAAATCTCTAGATGAAATTTATGATGATCATTCGGTCTGGTTTGCCGATGAAAGACCAACACCCGAGCATGCTTTGCTCTCTGGCGAATTGCGTGAACGTCTGGTGGCCAATCTGAAAAAGCTCAATGAACGCGACGCAATGGTTCTTCAACTTTATTATGTAGAAGAAATGAACCTCGAAGAAATCGCCGAAACACTCTCGATTTCAATTGGCCGCGTGTCACAGATTAAAAAAGCTGCAATCGGTCAACTTCGTAATTGGATGGGAGAAGATTAAGCAGGCGGCAGCAAGTCTCGGAAAAGCCATTGATCAAGCTTACCCGTTTTCACCGCATGTTT
Organism: Hyphomicrobiales bacterium; assembly: GCA_947456435.1. GTDB lineage: Bacteria > Pseudomonadota > Alphaproteobacteria > Rhizobiales > Beijerinckiaceae > CAIUPE01. Next base: position 19,548 of record CANGSG010000015.1, on the reverse strand, counting down.
GATCTCGGCAAGGATCTGCTCAACTGTTTCTTGGGTGGCTACACCCAATACAATTTCCTGATCCCCTTTTTTTGTCAAAGGGAGAAAGCGGCCCTGCCATTCAATCGAAATGACGGTCATCCCATCACGCCGCTCGATAATATTGTGACTGTGCCGCCAACGGCCGGGCACATGCACTTCATAAGACTCGCCCGTGCGCGGATCAAACCGCGTCTCGAGATAGGAGTAGTCATTCGGATTGCAGTAGAACCGCCAATAATCATCGATCAAGGCAATCAGCGCCGTGCGGACATCGGCAATGGGCGTCGGCACAGATACGATCTGACGCGACTTGGCTTTAAAGCCCTGCAGAAGTTTGGGGCTGATCATAACGCACTCTCTACAAAAAACGGCGGGACTTTAGCGTTAGCTCTGGCCAACGGCAATTCCCAAGGAAGAAAAGGATGAAACGCCACCGCATGGCATGAGACTTGCTGTCAATTGAATGGATCAGTGCGTCCGGAAAGGGCGCTCTCACGAACAGACGAGCTCAGGAAAAGCCATGTTGCGCACACCGCTCACCGGATTGACCGCTGCCTCCAAGCAGCTGAACGCGATTTCAAACAATCTCGCGAATGCGAGCACCACGGGCTTTAAAAAGTCGATGGTGCAATTCGCGGATTTCATGGGCGAGAGCACGGCAACCCGCCCCGGCGCCGAAACCGGCAAGGGCGTCATGAGCGTATCGACCCGTCGTTCGGTTGAACAAGGCGGCTTGAAGCAAACAGGGGGCAGCCTCGATGTCGCGCTTCAGGGCGCGGGCTATCTCGTATTTGGCGATCCCGCCAATCCGACCGGTGATGGCGATTTGAGCTTCTCGCGCGCGGGCGCACTTACAGTCACCCCGGATGGCTATCTCGTCGATCAAAGCGGGGCACCGGTCATGGGCAACCCCTCGCTCTCTGGTACGCTACAAAACCCCAACCTTCAGGCGATCAACATATTCAAAGCGGTCGGCAATGATCCATCAAAGCTGGGATCGATTACGGTTGATGCGCAAGGCCTCGTCTCGGTCACGAATACGGCAGACGGAACGATCAACAAGGTGGCCTATCTCGCGGTCGCACGGTTCGAGAATGATAATGGCCTCAAAGCCATTGGTAACACGCGCTACTCGACCAGCCAGGATTCAGGCGCGCCGCAATTTGGTCGCGGCGGCTCCGACAGTTTCGGCGTTTTTGCCCAAGGTAATCTTGAGCAATCCAATGTCGATATTACCTCCGAGCTCATGGGCATGATCTCAGCCCAGCAAGCCTATAACGGCAACTCACGCGCCCTCCAGGCGGGCAACGAGATGATCCGCAACGCTACAGAATTGATCGGCTAAGCCGCCTGAAGAAAAGACGATCCAGGAGACCCCTAAACCCCTACACACCCGTTCGCCAAAGAGTCCATAACCCTCTAAAAATAAAGAGTTATTTCTGCAAATCGGAACTCAGAAACCAGCCCCTCGGGTCTGGTAACGGGGGCTGTTAACCTTTTTTGTAGCGCCATGAAGCAATTTCAATTAAAAGTTGTACCTGACGATAGCGCCGCGCGCCATGAGCGCCGCCTGTCATTGGGGTCGATATGGCGATTTCAGACGCTCTCTCCTTGCGCCAACCGGCGCAACCAGCCGTGCTTCCGCCGCTCGCCGGCGCGCAGCGTTCGGCCGTTATTGACGAGAGCCTCGAAACGCCCCGCCCTTTGGTGGAAGTCGGTGCTCCCACATCTGACAATCTTCCGCCAACCGACGCCGCGGCTGTCATTATTCCCTTTACGCAAGAAGCCCGGCGCAAACCCGCATCTCGCGGGGGCGATCCGCTCCGCCCAAGCGTCAGCCCTGATGAGCCTCTTCGGCTCGTTTATAATCAACGCGGCGCGCCGTCTGACGCCATTCCGGCGCTTACGCGGCTTGAAGCCCGCATCGCGCTTGAACCCGTTTTCATGCAGCATTACGCATCGACTCTCTATTCTATGGTCTCACGTATGCCCACGACGCTCGCGGAAAAACGGGTGGCTTTCGATCTCTTCGCCTAATCGGGTGAGGTTCGCATGACCCAACAAGAATTCCTCGACGCTATCCGCGCCCTCCTCAAAGACTATGGCGGCTACACGCTCGAAGGTCCCGATTGGGCCGGCGACGTCATTTTGCGTCGTGAAATGACGGGTGAGGAAAAACGCCGCCGGGGCGCCAGTAATTTTGCGTCTGCCCTGCGCCAAATCATGGGTCAAGATTCCAAAAAAGACCCGCCGCCCGGCTTTCTGTAAGCCGCTCTCGGGGGAATTAACCATTCCCCCGAACGCCATCTGGCACGGAAGTTGCTGATACTGTCTCGAAACACGCTCCTCAAGGACGGACGAGACAGGATCGATGAAAGCCCTAGACGCCCTTTTCCAAGCTGATGCCACCGCTTTGTCTTTGCGACAAAAGCGTATGGAAATTATCGGCTCGAATATTGCGAATGCCGCAACGCCGCATTTCAAGGCGCGGGATATTGATTTTGAGTCCGCTTACAAAAGCGCGATGAATAGCGGTGATCTCACCAAGACAGCCGCCGCGCATATCGATGTTGGCGGCACGGCTGATGCTGCGGAAGTGCGCTATCGCGTGCCGCTCTCACCCTCGCTCGATGGAAATACGGTCGAGCTTCATATCGAACAAGTTCAGTTCGCCGAGAACGCCACGCATTACGAAGCAACACTGAATTTTCTCAATGGCCGCATCAACACGATGCGTAAAGCGTTGAAAGGCGAATAATGGCGAACAAACTCACCATATTTGATGTCGCCGGCCGCTCGATGGCTGCACAACAAGTGCGCCTCAATACGGTTGCTTCAAACCTTGCGAATGCTTCATCCGTCACCGGAAGTCCGGACACAGTCTATCGTCCGATTAAGCCCGTGTTTGAAACACAATATCACGATGTCATGGAAAAGACGGGCATCGCGACGGTCGATGTTACAGATATCGCGCAATCAACAGCAACACCTGAAAAGCGCTATCAGCCTAACCATCCGCTCGCGGATAAAGAAGGCTATGTCTATGCGCCGCCCATCGATCAAAATGCTGAGATGGTCGATATGCTCGAAACATCGCGCCAGTATCAAAACAATATTGAAGTGCTCTCAACTGCAAAGACGCTTCTTATAAAGACCCTTAATGTCGGAAAGTAATCGGTAGGAAAACTTCGCCATGGCCACTTCGAATATCTCTTCCCAAGCGCAACAATCTCTCGATGCCCTTTTGTCAAAAATCGGGGCGAAGAAGCTTTCCGATGCGCAAGCGTCAACGGCGCCGAAAACAACGCTTGGTCAGGACGACTTTCTAAAATTGATGACGGCACAAATGTCGAACCAAGATCCGTTCCAACCGCAATCAAACACGGAAATGATTGCGCAAATGGCCCAGTTCTCGACGGTGACCGGTATTCAACAGCTCAACCAAACCATGTCATCAGTCCAAAGCGAAATTTCACAAAACCGTATCGCGACAGCGGCAAGCTTTGTTGGTCGTACGGTTCTTGTTCCCGGCTCAACGGCCCTTGCGGACTCGACGGGCGGTATCAGCGGCGCGGTCGATCTTCCGGCATCCGCATCGGGCCTCACCGTTCAGATTTCTCGTTCAACGGGCGAACTCGTGAAGACGCTCGATCTTGGCGCAAATCCTTCAGGACTTGTGGGCTTCAGCTGGGATGGCAAAGACGCCGGCGGCAATGTCATCGGCGATAATAATTACACCGTGAAAGCCATCATGACTTCAGGCTCGAGGCAAAGCGCTGCAGCCACGGATGTCTATGGCCCGATCACGGAAGCATCAATTCCAAGCGGAAACGAAGCACAAAGCTTCACTGTCGGAGGGATTGGCAAAATCAATCTCACTGACATCAAGAGCATCAAATTCTAAGTCGAAACATCACAAAAAAAGTTTTACCCGAGAAAGGCACGTCACCCCATGTCATTCTATACCTCACTTACCGGCCTCAACGGCGCCCAGGCAGATATTTCGACGATCTCGAACAACATCGCCAACGTCGGTACGACAGGCTTCAAACGCGCCCGCGCTGAGTTCGGCGACATCTTCGCAACGTCACCATTGCAGAACGCCTCAAGCGCGATCGGTTCGGGTACGATTCTGAAATCGATCAAGCAGCAGTTCACACAGGGTAACATTCAGTCATCCTTGAACGCGCTCGATTTGGCGATTTCCGGCCAGGGCTTCTTTGCCTTGAAACCAAGCCTAACCTCGAGCCAAACGGTTTATACTCGTAACGGCTCCTTCAGCGTCAACAATGACCGATATGTCGTTGACTCCAAGGGTCAGTATTTGCAGGTCTTCCCGGTCAACGCCGACGGTTCGGTGACATCGACCTCGATCTCGAGCGCACAGAATTTGCAGCTCCCTGTGAATTCCGGCTTGCCGGCAGCAACAACCAAGATTCAGCTCGGTCTGAACTTGCCAGCCGATGCGACGATCATTCCGAATGACCCAAAATATACAGATTCGAATCCTTATTCGTTTAACCGGAATGATTCATCCACCTTCAACCAGTCAACCTCGATCACGATTTATGACTCGCTCGGTAACCCGACAATCGCGACCATCTATTACGTGAAGACATCGAACGCGACAGACATCTCGCCATCGAACAAATGGCAGACGCACGTTTACGTGGGTGACAAAGAACTCGACCCGGCCCTCATCACCGCGAAGGATGAGCAAGGCAAGACGATGTATATGAATAAGTTTGGTGAAATCACATCGGATCCACAGTCAAAAGATTCGACCTTCGTAACCGGCGCTCCTCATCCGTTGTGGAAATATGATGATCAAACCAATCGCGCCGCTTCAACCGCGGCAAGCGTAACGGGCGTGAATATCCGTACCAATGGTTTCGACTTCGGTGACACGGACAGTCAATCTGTCACAATCGTGACGGATCCTACCGGCTACGAAGATACACATGAAGCAAACCCGAACAGCACCGATCCGAGCATCCCTTTCTGGGGCAAGGATATGTTCACAATTTCAGACGGCAATTCACAGCCTGTTTCGGTGAGCATTAAAGCGGGGAAATATACAGGTACTGAACTCGCAGCAGAAATGACGCGCGCCGCAAATGAAGCCTTCGGCGACGATAAATATATCAACATCAAGGATACTTATCTCGCAGGAACGGCAACCGTTCCCGGTAATGATATCATCCAGCTGAATCTGAACAAGATCGATCCGATTACCGGAAATCCTGTGCCACTCGATTCCCCCATTACGCTTGATTTGCTTGGCAATGCGGGCACTGCGGGAACGGAAGGTGGTCTGGAAGGTAAAACGCCAGATCTTAAATTGACCCGGCAGGAACTTATCAGCCTCGTTCAGACGCGCCTCAACGAGCAGATGAATGTGAACTATGCTGAACTCGGCAAAGATGATGATAGCTGGGTTGATGAATCAAATCCGCCGATCGTGGTCGGTTATGATGTGTCAAAGCGCGCATTGACGTTCACACCGAACCGCAATCTGATCGGACCGAATTCACCTGATCCGCGCTCGCAATTCGACAGTATCCAGGTCTATTCCCCCGTTGCAAACGGATCAGATCTGGGCATTCCTGATCAGCAAAGCGCAAATAAGACGCTTATTCGTGCTGGCAGCGTCGTAACAAATAATGAATTGGTACCTAATGGTGACTCAATTCTTGATCCGGCAGATCAACGGTTCGGCATCCAGATCAAATACAATAAGGATACACGTCAATTCACCTTCACTTCGAGTGCATCAGGTGAAACAAGCGGCATCAAAGTAGGTCGCGCAGCCTTGCACGAAACAGCCGTTCAAGAACAGCATGGCTATGCTTTCTCAAGCGATCTAACGACTGGCGATACCGTCAGCATCCAGATCAATGGCAAAGACTATACCTTCACCGCAACTGCCGATATCGACGCGGCGGATATAGCTGACGCTATTGCCACGGATTGGCTCAGCCAAACAGGCGGAGACATCGGAACATCCGTGTTCAGTGTTGAGGCGGATGCGGATGGTTATCTCATCATCAATGGTGACGAGAGCGGCGATAAATTTGTCCCGACCGTTCGCATCAATGGCTTGGTGAAAACTGAAGATGCCAGCAAGCTCCAAAAAGGCGCGACCATTGGCAGCGTCGATCTCACCAGCTTGAATTCCGATCTTAATGGTCCATTTACCGGCGGCGATAACAAACTTCTCGGTATTGGCGCATCGGTCTTCCAGCAACAGACAGCAACATCGGGAACAGGTCTGACAGCCGCTTCCGCGACCGCTGTCGGCAGCCGCGCGATTTATTCACTCAAGCAGACATTTTATCCAAATGAAGGTTTGGGCGAAAATAAGATGACATTCACCGTCGACGGCGTCGTCGGTAACGTTATTCTTCCTGCTGGTCGTGCCTATACCGGTGATACATTTGCGGCCGCGATTGAAGAACGCGTCAACCTCATTGAAGATCCGAAGACGGGCAAGACGGTGTCGGGCGTTAAAGTGCGCTTTGACCCGGATAACAACACCTTCGTCTTCACATCAGGCACGACTGGTTCTTCATCACAGATCAACGTGGTGGGTAGCCCGAACCTCGGTTTGAGCAATGTGACGACCAAACAAGGCAGCGTTCCGATCATCACCGTGCCGCAGCAGGCCGAAGATGAAAACGGCAACAAGCTCTATATCGACTCAAACGGTAACATCACGACGCAGAGCCAAGGCGACGCCCCGAATTGGGTTCCGCTCTACCTCAATCAGGGTCAGCTGACCTTCGATACGGTGGGTAAACTCTCCTCGCCTAAGGAAGGTGTCGTGTACTCGCCATTCGATCCAGGCAATGGTTCGAACCTGATCAATCTGAACGTCGACTACGGCAAGTTCTCGACCCAGTATTCGCAGCCCTTCTCGGTGTTGTCGCTCCAACAGGACGGTTACACTTCGGGTAAGCTCGACGGTCTGAACATCGACGCCACCGGCACGGTGCGCGCCAACTACACGAACGGCCAGACGCAGGCACTTGGCAAGATCATGCTCGCCAACTTCGCCAACCCGAACGGCTTGAAGCAGGTTGGTAACTCGAACTATGTCGCGACCTCGGTATCGGGCGACGCCGCACTCGGCCAGGCCGGTGGTGACGGCTTCGGGTCGATCCAGTCCGGCTCGCTCGAACGCTCGAACGTCGACATTACGGAAGAACTCGTGAACCTGATTACGGCGCAACGAAACTTCCAAGCGAACTCGAAGGCGATCGAGACCGAAACAACCCTCACCCAGACGATCATTCAGATCCGCGGCTAATGAGGTAAGCGCTCGCCCGGCCGCCTAATCGAAGGCTGGCCCGACCCAGAGCCCCACGGCCGATGAACCGGCCGCTCCCCAAAGAGCGGACGGATCTCGGTCTTCGGGCCGCCGCGCGAGTGGCGGCCCGACCCATTTTTCACCCCTCCATGGTTAATGGCACACCTCTTGCTAACTAGTGAGGGGGTGTCAGGCTTTTGGCATCCCATCCGAATACCTTGATCGGTGACAGGACGGGCCATGGATAGAATTTCGCAGGTTTCGCTGAATACGATGCGGCTTCTGAGTGATAATCAGAAGATCACCGCACAGAATCTCGCAAATTTGAACACGATCGGTTTCCGTCGTGACGTCACCGCTAACATTACGTCGGTGTATCTTCAGGATGAAAAAACCTATGAAGATCGCATCTTCGCAAGTCGCGGCGGCAGTGGTGTTGATACAACGCCGTCCAACCTGATCAATACTGATCGGCCGATGGATATTGCCATCAATGGCGACGGTTTTTTCGTCGTTAAAAATGCAGCAGGCGATAAAGTTCTTACCCGTCGGGGCGATATTGCGCCGCGCGCGGATGGTAAATTGCAGACTGGAGACGGGTCATTACTCCAAGGCGGTGGCGCGGATATTACGGTCCCCCCGTATGAGAAAATTGAAATCGGTCAAGACGGGACGATTTCCTATAAGCCGTTAGGCGCTGAGGGAAATACATTGGTCACCGCAGGCCGTATTGATCTGATCAAAATTCAACCAAACAATATTACGCGTGGTCTTGATGGTTATTTGAGGCCAAAGGACGGTGTTTTTCCGCAGAATGATGCGACCGTCAAAATATCGAACAATGCGCTCGAAACGAGCAATGTGAACGCCGTTGAATCAATGGTCGAAATTATCCAAACGCAGCGCGCTTATGAAATGCAGATCAAATTGATCGGCACTGCGAAGGATCTTGACGATCAAACATCTAAACTCATGCGATCATCAACTTGATTTTCGCAAAGACCATAAAGTGGAGTGAGCCATGCCTGATGCATTAAATGTTGCGAAGACGGGATTGAATGCCCAGCAAGAACGCATGAGCGTGATTTCGAACAACCTTGCCAACGTCAATACCGTCGGCTTCAAACGCGATCGCGCAAATTTCGAAACGCTTCTTTATCAAGATTTGCGTGAAGTCGGCGCTCAAACATCACAGAACACACAATTACCAACGGGCCTCGCGATCGGCACGGGTGTGCGTATCGTGTCATCCGAAAAGCTCTATAGCCAAGGCAGCATGATCAATACAGATAACTCGCTCGATATGACGATTGATGGCGCGGGCTTTTTCCAGGTGTTGATGCCCGACGGTCAGATTGCCTACACGCGCGCCGGTAATTTTACCAAGAGCTCGACAGGCCAAGTGGTCTCGTCGAATGGCTATCCGCTTGAACCGGCGATCACGATCCCAGAAAACGCTTCAAGCGTTTCGATTTCACGCGACGGCATTGTATCCGTGGGCATTCCTGGACAAACGGCACCGCAAGTCGTGGGCAATATCGAAATTGCGTCTTTCCCGAATAATGGCGGCTTGAAGCCGATGGGCGAAAACATGATGGCGGCAACCGGCGCGTCCGGTGCGCCTATCGTTGGCGCGCCCGGCGCAAACGGACAAGGCAAGCTTCTTCAAGGCGCGCTCGAAGCCTCGAATGTGAACGTTGTCGAAGAACTCGTGAATATGATCGAGACGCAGCGCGCTTATGAAGTGAATTCAAAGGCGATAAGCGCGGTCGATTCGATGCAGAAATTCTTGACGCAGAACATCTAACGGGGACTGATCATGAAAGCGTTCTATCTTATCATTTTTGCATCACTTGTCTTTTTGACGGGATGTTCGGCACAGCGTGAGCAGAAAATCTCTGCTAATCTTCAGGAAGATTACGATAAGGTTGTCTCGATTCATCCAAAGGCAGATGACGGCGCGATCTATTCGGCAGCTCAACCCGGGTTCTTTGTAGGTGATCGCCGCGCACGCACAGTGGGTGATGTGATTACCGTGACATTGTCAGAAACCACCCAAGCATCGAAGTCGGCAACGAGCGATCTTTCGCGCTCGGGGACAACATCGACAACGCTTCCGGGTTCTATTTTCGGCGCAACCGGTATGTTGGGTCTGACAAATCCGTCCATCGCATCATCAGGAAATTGGAGCTCGGGAGCTGACCAGACCTATAAGGGCACAGGCACTGCTGACCAATCAAACAGCCTGTCTGGTACAATCACGGTCATGGTCACCCGCGTTTTTCCAAATGGCAATATGTGGGTTGAAGGCGAAAAAATGCTCACCCTCAACAATGGCGAAGAATATATCCGCGTGAGTGGTGTCGTAAGGCCTGAAGACATCAAGGCCGGCAATGTGGTTGATTCAAGCCGCGTTGCTCAAGCGAAGATTAGCTACACGGGTTCAGGCGATCTCGCCGATGCTTCTCGTCAAAACTGGTTCGGCCGCTTCTTCGGCTGGGCTGCCCCGATCTAACATAACGTCTTGTCTTTTTAAGCCTGACAAGGATTGAACACATGTTGAAGTTGATCGCCTCCCTCGCCGCCCTCATGATCGCGACACTCGCGACGGAGGCGATCGCGCAGCAACAGGCAGCGCAGCCTGCGCTAGCGGCTCAGCCGCAGCAACAAGCCGCGCTACCGGCATCCGATATGCAAACGACACCTTCGGTTCCCTCCGAGCGTGTGAAAGATATTGCGAGTGTTGCCGGCGTGCGTTCAAACCAACTTGTCGGCTATGGCATCGTTGTGGGTCTTAACGGCACAGGCGATGGTAACGTTGCCGCTACTTTGCAAAGCATGCAGAGTATGGTGTCGCGCTTTGGTCTAAATATCGATGCCGGATCGCTCAGCGCGAAAAACGCGGCGGCCGTCATGGTGACAGCAGATCTTCCAGCCTTTGCTAAGCCAGGACAAAAAATCGACATCACAGTTTCCGCTATTGGTAAGGCCGCGAGCCTTGTGGGCGGAAGTCTCTTGATGACACCGCTCGTTGGTGCGGACAATGAAACTTATGCGATGGCTCAAGGCAATCTTGCCGTAGGCGGTCTCGGCGTGTCGGGCGCCAATGGTTCGACAGTTACTGTGAACGTGCCCACTGTTGGTCGTATTCCTGGTGGCGCATCGGTAGAAAGAACGGTCGCCACGCCGTTTGAGTCCATGCCGGCAATGATGCTCAATCTCAACACACCCGATTTTTCGACCGCTCAACGGCTTGTGAATGCCATCGATAAATCCATGGGTGCAGGCACCGCCACGGCTATCGATGCTGCAACAGTCAAAGTGAATGCCCCACGCGACGTCAATCAACGTGTATCCTTTATGGCCGCTGTGCAAGATATTCGGGTCGATCAATCGGCTCCCCCTGCCCGCGTGATCGTCAATTCCCGTACAGGTACGATTGTTATCGGTGACGGCGTATTCCTGACGCCCGCCGCTGTCTCGCATGGCAGCCTCACAGTCCGTATTACCGAAAGCCAGAATGTAACGCCGGGTCAGGGCGGCATCGCTACCGGTCAAGGCGCGGTTGCGCAGGGTGGACAGAATACAACAACCCAACAAAGCCAAGTCGATGTGAATCAGGCGAAGGTTAAGATGTTCATGTTTGCACCTGGTGTGCAGCTTTCAAAGATTGTTGATGCTGTGAATTCAGTCGGCGCATCGCCAAGCGATCTTGTGGCTATTCTTGAAGCCTTAAAACAAGCCGGCGCCCTTCACGCTGAATTAATTGTGATCTGACGAGGAGCTTGAAACACATGAACGCCCTCAAAGTTGATTCAAACGCACTGATCTCAGCGAAAAGCGCTGCGAACACGAATAAGTCCCTCGCAAAGGCCGCCGTTTCGTTCGACGATGCGAAAAAGGTTGGCTCCAAAGCCAATCTTGATCAAGCCGCCAAAGGTTTTGAGGCGATGTTTGTGCAGACGATGCTAAAGGAAATGCACAACGCTAAACTTGAGGATGGTTTATTCGATAGCGAAGGCGAAAAGCCCTTCCAGTCGATGCTCGATCAAGCCTATGCCGATCTTGCGACGAAGCATAATCGCTTTGGTATTGCCGACGCGATCAAGCGCACTTTTGAAAAAAATGTGTCAGCATCGGAGCCTGGAAAATCGTGATAAAGATTTTTCTCCCAGCCGCCCGGGCGGTGACTCATGGCTGATATTCTATCCATTGGCTCATCAGGCCTGTCAGCCTATCGACGTTCGCTCGAAGTAACCGGTAACAATATTGTTAACGCGAATACGGAAGGCTATGCTCGTCGTGATGCGCAGTTACAAGGTATTGGCGACGCCGCGTCTTCACCGACGACGCTGAGAACCGGCACGGGCTCTGGCGTCGCGATCGACGTGATCCGCCGAGCAACAGACATCTTTGTTCAATCAGAAAAACGTGTAACCCAATCGGCATCTTCGGCGGCTACTGCATTGTCAGATCGCTTAGACCGTCTTGAAAAAGCGATGTTCTCGGGCGATGGCGATTTGGGTAAATTGTCACAAACACTTTTCTCGCGTTTGCAAGACTTCGCTACAACGCCCTCCTCCATTGCGGTGCGCACTACGGTCATTCAATCAGCCAATGACCTTGCTGACGGTTTCAATATTCAGTCTGAGCGGCTGAGCACTGAAGCAAATGCCGTCGTTTCTGATGCCCAATCACAACTCGATGACGTCAATGCGCTGACAAAACAATTGGCCGATCTGAATAAACAGATTGATTCAATTGGAAATGACAAAGGCAAGGCGAATGATCTTCTCGATCAGCGGGACAGACTTGTCGATGGCATCGTCAAAATCGTGAGTGTTACGGTGGAAAGCCGCCCAAGTGGCGCGGTCAATCTTTTTCTGAGTGATGGCACGTCGGGCCCGCAACTTGTGGGACCTCAAGGGGCCAAGACGCTTGTTGCAAGCCGGGTGAATGGTCATCTCCAAATCACGATGGATCCCTATGGCGCAAGCATTCCGCTTTCGAAAATTCAGGGCGGAACAGTCGGTGGTATCCAAGCTTTCGACGATCAGATTACCTCGATGGAGGGTCAACTTGATCGTATGGCCATCGGCTTTGCAAAACGCGTAAATGATCAGCATGCTAAAGGCGCGGATCTTGATGGCAAAAAGGGCCTAACCTTCTTCTCGACCACGACGCTCTCCGCTACGCCTTCAAAGTCCAATAAAGGCGTTTCATCGGCAACAATCGATATGGGCCAGGTGGGCGCGTTAGAGTCGGGCGACTATCGCGCGACCTTCAGTAAAACTGATAACAAATGGACCATTGTCAATACCGCAAGTGGCGTAAAGGCCGCGGGCACTGACCGCGTAACAATTGACGGCATGACCATTCGCTTCACTGGCAAACCGTCTGATGGCGATACATATACATTCTCCCCCCTTACGAATGCGGCTTCGGCCTTGCGTATGCTTATTGACGATCCACGGCAGCTGGCGGCGTCGCTTCCTCAGCTTGCCGAAGCGGTGACAGGCAATCTCAGCAGTGCTTTGATTGAAATCACCAATACAGGGGGAATGATCGATCCCCCTCCCGCTCCCTCTCTCTCCGCCTTATTCAATCAATCGACGATTCCGAATAATGCGATTGGCTTCAAAAAAGACGGCATCGTATCGACGATACCTGCGGGAAGCGGTTCCGTTTCGCTTTATTCTTTGGGCGAAATCTCGGCAGCGACCTTCAAAATTGATCCCAAGGCTTCCACTTCGACATCGAACATCGCGACACTTTCGAATATCGGCACTGCGCAACTCCGATTGACAGTCAATGGGACCACAACGCCCGATTTGACTCTCTTCCCTTCAAGTCTTTTTCCAAATGGTATCACGGATCCAGCGAGTCTTGCCGACCCTGCACAAGCCTTGGCAGACGAAATCAATCGAGTCCTTGCCGAACATGATGGAACAAATGTTGACCTCGGCAATCAAATATTTGCCAGCGCCGCAAATGGCTATGTAACGCTGAACGCGCTGGGCACGAATGAAATCTCGGCCGCGACGATTACCGGGAGCACTGCCCTTTCATCAGCATCAGCGGCAATTACCCAAAAATCCGCTGCGGCAGAGATTGATCTCGTCACGCGCGAAGGGATACAACTTGCCGGCGCCAATGCGGTTCCTGCTGATTACGTAAAAGCGGCGAACGGCTTTATGTCCGGCGCGGTTCAACCGGAAGCACCGACGCTTGTAGCTGATTCATCAGGAACTATTTTATCCCGCTCTTATCGTTCCCTACAAATTACCGATTCCAAGAGCCCAATTGCCAATCAACAGTCGATCACAAGCGGCTTGCGCACCAGCGCGATCAAATTCGACGTTGCAGCGGAAGCTGATAGCCCCTCTGTAACGAAAGGTTCTTCACCTACCCTCACGCCGGGTGCCGTCTATTCTCTTGCCGTCGATGGACTTTCGAACCCCATTCGGCTTGCTGGCAACAGTATCGTGGGCAAGACATCAACAGATATCGCTTCCATGATGGCGGATCGCTTGACACAATTGGCGCCGCAAAGATCACTCGTCTGCAGCGCCGTTACCCTTCCGAGTGATTTAACCACCGCGACATTTTCGATTTCGATTAATGGAACTCTATCAACGATCAATTTCTCGCGCAGCCGCAATACATTAACAGGCGACGCGTTACCCGGCGGTACTTTCAGCGTATCCGGCGATCCACGCCTATCGGTCTCGATGGTCCCTGCTGACTCGGATGATCCTACGGGTGCCCAAAAGCTCATTCTTGCTCTTCCGAAAACGCTTTCATCCACGCCGCCCACGATTTCGATTTCAGGCAGCGATGCCGCAACGCTTGGCTTTGTCGTTAATGGGATCAGCGAACAGATTGAAGCATCGAAGGCAACGACTTCGGATCTTGCGACCGCTCGATCAACTTTGAATGCTCAATTCGGCATCGCATCGGACTCAGTATCCTTGACGGATGATGACCATGTCTTGATTACGCGATCGCTTTCGGGTGCACTGTCGTCGCTTAGTCTCACCAATCTTTCCACGGCGACGGAAACATACCGCGACGACATGAGCGCAATCGGGTTTTTGGGCAGCGATCTTACGCTGTCGCAGTCCGACAAGACACTGACGCTTACATCGAAGATTGTCATGCCTGATGGCTCGACTGCAAATCTTACAGATACAAGCCAAACGGTGTCGCGCGTCGGCCACAAGGTAACTGTGGCATCAACGCAAAATGGCGGTGTGATTCCTGAAGACTTACTCGTTTCAATTCAGCAAAATGCTCTGACCGGCGCAAGAAGCCTGGCGGCGACTTGTGACAAAACGATTGATCGGATCAATCCAACAATTCCTGATCTTGAGGTCGACGTCACTGATGAGGGTATAGTCTCACTCTATGCCTTGAAACTGGACTCGTCTGGCGCTCTTCTCCGCGACGAAAACGGCGATTACATCAGAGGCGATTTGATCGCCAAGCGCGCTTATCAATCGGGCATTCCTGTTGATTACATGGGCGCGCAATTCGTCATCGAAGGCAACGCTGTCGTTGGGGATCGGTTCCGTATAACCACCGATTCCTTACGGACGGGTGATAATCGCAACGCTTTGTCGCTGATCGATATCGGTCGCAGTGATCTTTTAAACAATGGATCAGGCACATTTGCAGATATTTATGCAGCGGCCGTCAGCAAAATTGGCTCGTCAGCGCAAGCCGCTAAAACATCGGCCGCTGCGGCCAAGACAGTGGCCGACAATGTTGCGGCAGCCTATGATTCAGCAACCGGAGTTAATCTCGACGCTGAAGCTGCGGAACTTATCAAATTACAACAAGCCTATTCGGCATGCGCACAGATTGTTTCTACCGCGCGAGATATGTTCGACATGATTCTAAGAGCTTTCTGAGGCTGACACATGCAAATCGGTACAAAACAATTCTACCAATCGCAGATCACGAGTATGGCAGATCTTCAAACGAAGATTGGCCGTATTCAGGAGGAAGTTTCGTCGGGCAAGAAGCTCCTTGCGCCATCGGATGATCCGGGAGCCTATACGGTTGCCAACAGATTGGACCAGTCGATCTCGGCCATGAACCAATATGGCCGCAATATCGGCATGGCTAAATCGCGCCTTGCACAAGAAGACGCGGTTCTTTCATCCGTGTCGTCGATTGTGACGCGATTGAATGAGCTTGGTATTCAAGGCGCCAACGGAACCAATGACTCCATTGCTCGCGGTGCTATTGCAGAAGAAATGGATCAATTGTCTCAGCAATTAATCGCACTGGGCAACTCAGTTGATGCCAATGGTGATTATCTTTTCGCTGGATATAAAAGTGGTAGACCACCTTTTGTGTCAACCGTTGATGGAGTTTCTTATCAAGGTGATACAGGCCGCAAAGAAGTAGAGATTGCGCAAGGTGTATCGACACCAACCTCGAGCAACGGCCTCGAGCTATTTATGAATGTAAGTCGTCAGGGCTCGGAGTCGACGTCTATTTTCGATATCGTCAAGAGTGCTGTAAGCTCTCTCAGGGAAGGCCAACTGTCCTCCGATGTTCTACCTGCTTTGAAAGAGGCGACGAGCCATTTATCAACCTATCAAGCCATCTGTGGTGCACGGCTTCAAAAAGTTGAAACGGCGGAGACGACGCGGCAATCGCAAATGCTCAATACCAAATCGACATTATCAATTATTCAAGATGCTGATTTGACACAACTTGCTAGCGACTTGCAGCAGAAATCTTTGACGCTACAAGCCGCGCAAAGTGTGTTTGCCAAAATCAGCCAACTCACTCTATTCAACTTTATGAAGTAACGATCAAGATTGAGAGGCGGCTGGCGGCGGAGGTGCCGCCGGTTGCGACGTTGAGGACGGCAGTTCAGCCGAAGGCGACGCGAAATTCGCAGCCAAAAAGGCGCCACGCACGAGAGGAATGCGTTCCAGCAATTCGTGCCATTCTAGGTCATAGGGTGTGCCAAGCCATTGCTGATTATGCATCAACTCATCGGTAATAGCTTTGACCCGCGTGCGGGCCGCTTCGACCTGATAGAGTTCTTCGTCTGTTAAGGATTTGTCTTTGCGTGATTGAACGGTCGCCTCGAGCATCGTAATCGGATCCATGACGGCGGTTCGCTCAGCGCGTAAGGCATTAGCCTTTTGCTCCCGCAATTCGGCATCACGAATTTCACGCAACCGGGCCTGAATTTCGGCATATTGGCGGTTTTGCTGAAATTGCTGGACGATGATCACAAGGACGATCAGTCCGATGAGAAGGATGAACGCGCCAATTGAAAAGATACTATCCATGAGACGCCACTCCGATAGGCTAAACGCAAACTAACCAAATAAAACTTCCACGGTCCCTGCCCCACGTCAGGCTGGGAACAATCGGGCTTCTTTATAGAATGGTTTCTACCACGATTGGTATAATAATTGCCTAAATATAGTTTGAAATCATCAAAAGACTTGGGGCCGATCATGATCGTTAATGACACCACCGCAGCGGGATCCGCGACCAACCCGTTTACGGATTTGATCAAGTCAGCCGCCGATGCGACCGGCGTCAATTTCAATTACCTATACAAACAAGCCTCCGTTGAAAGTGGGTTCAATCCGACCGCGCAGGCCCCGACGAGCTCGGCCCGCGGCCTTTATCAGTTCACGAAAGACACTTGGCTCAAAGTCATCGAGCAACATGGCGAGAATGCCGGCCTCTCGCGCGAAGCCTCAGCGCTTCGGAGCGGTATGACGACCCCCGATGATCGGCAAAAGATCCTTGACCTCCGCAACAATCCTGAAATTTCCGCTCGTATGGCGGCCCATTTCGCTCTCGACAATGCCCGCGCTTTAAAATCTCAGGGCATTGAGGTGAAGGGCGCGACCGAGCTTTATCTCGCTCATTTTCTTGGGTCTGGCGGCGCCGCTAAATTTTTAAATGGCATGCGCGAAAATCCCAACGCGCCAGCGGCTTCAATCTTGCCAGCTGCCGCGCAAGCCAACAAATCGATTTTCTTTTCGAATGGCGCACCTGTTACACTTGCTGCGGTTTATGAACGCTTCGATCGTAAATTCAATGATGGGGCACCCGTTGCACCGGCCGCGCTTACGCTTGCAAAATCAACGCTCGTTGCTGCGCGTCAAAAACCGCAATCAACTTTGGTCGAGGCGCTTCTGGAAAACTCGGGACAAAAGCCCCTCTCCGGTTTGAAGATGGAGATGCCGAAAGTTAAATCGCTTCTTCAAAAGCAGCTCCCCCTGCGTGAACAACGTCTTGAAGATCAAGGGTCTAACCTTGAAAGCGCTTCGCAAGACTCGTCGGTCGCCTTTGCCCCACGCCGTGAAATCAGACTTCCCTCGCAATTGGCGCCTACGGCTGACGCTCAATCAGGAGCCCCGCCGGCAAGCTTCTCGCTTGATGATAATGGGCCCGTCAGTGTCGATTCTCTTGCTAAATTTCTTGATAGGGCGAGCCAATGGAGCACAGATGCCGGCACACTGGATCAACAATCGCAGAAAGGGGTTGTCACACGTGCTGCCACGGAAGGCTTGCGTCATTCATAAGTTGGAATGGTTAGTCTAGTCGTCTTCTGACTCATTTTGAATAAGCAGCCTCTGGGCCGTACCACTTGCGATCAATTCTTCCGCATCCGCAGCAAGTGTGGACACAATTGTGCCTTGTGGCAAAACCAGATCGTGGAGTACGCCAGTCTTCAATAGCTTTAAGCGAACGAGATGAGAGCGATCTTTTTCAACCAAAACCAATTTTTCAGAATTATTAGTCACCGGACCATCAGCCAAGGGCGGCTTAGCGGGTACGCCTTTAATTTCTAAATGGGATTGCTCTTTGGACTCATCGACGTCGAATATCTTTGCGAGAGATGTTTCTATCGGCGACGGCACTTGTGTA
Source organism: Hyphomicrobiales bacterium (assembly GCA_947456435.1). Taxonomy (GTDB): domain Bacteria; phylum Pseudomonadota; class Alphaproteobacteria; order Rhizobiales; family Beijerinckiaceae; genus CAIUPE01. The sequence goes on along the minus strand of CANGSG010000015.1, from coordinate 1,301 downwards.
ATGCCTATTTCGGTACGCGGCAACGAATTGCCCTCAGTATGATTTTGTATTGTTATTGTTGACTCTACTTGATCATCAATAACTCTGATCTCGTGAGTAATTTGATTTGAGTTACTCTGTTCCTCACTCAATGATAGCGTAAGCGTGCTGGACGTAACCTCATCTGACTGTTCAAGCACGGCCAAAAAGGGTGGGTGCGAGTCATGGCCCTGTTGTAGCTTATGAGACAGTTCTTGATCGTCCTCAGTCGCTTCAACCTGGGAAATCTCGATACCACCCGCCGAATCTGAGCTATCTTCAACAAGTGGATGATCAGAGGCAGACACGATTGACTGATCGGAGTGATGTTCGTCCGCGGTTTGTGTCTCGCTCTCGCGATTGATCTCATCAGAATTCTCAACAGAGCCAGAGGCCAATAAGTCATCTGCTTTGTCATGCAAATCAATGATTGAAGGAGGATCAACATCGGACGCTTGCGTCTCAATCCCTAATTCCCCTTCAGAAGAAACAGGTTGGGCTTCAATCGGTTGCGATGGGTCTTTACGCGCCAGGACAAGAGCACCCCAAAGCGAAAGCAGCATCTGACGCCGCTTAAGATTTGAGCCATCCGCCTTCTGCGTTTTTAAATTATCATATTCTTTAATGAGACGGTTAAGACCATCAGCCCGATCCGTTTCAGAAATGTTTTCCGTATTAAAAGTTTGATTCTGAGAAGACAAATGGGCAATCCCTATAGTGCTAGACTAAATTTACCCAAATCAAGTATTCTAATCAATAAATCTTTTAGTTCTTTAAGCTTGCGTTCCAAGAAGCCATCATACTTGTCAAGCTGCTCTGATCGGATTTGGACGAACTAAGAATACTCTGCATTGAAATAAACTGGTTCATATACCTGGTCTTCATTGAATCCATTTCTTGATCAAGCTTTGACTGTTCTTCTGAAATTTTATCTTTTTCTTGATTTTCAGCTTTATTAAGCAAGATGGAGAAATCTGATCCTTCGCCAATAATGATATTGTTTAAAAGTTTCATTTGATCGATGGCGCCGGTTGGATCGGTAGACGTTGTGCTTGTGTTCTTCGATGCGATAACCGCCAAGAAGATTTCAGGATTGGTCTGAATTTTTTTGCTCGCACTATCGACATCAATATAAAGTGTCCCGTCTGAAACTTTCGTCTTCACGCCGATATCCGCCAATGTATAGGTTTTTCCATTCCCATCTGGGAATTGCGTCGTTGTGAGTTTTTGAAGTTTCTGAATAAAGGTTTTCGCTACCGTGATATTCGACAAGCCACCACGCT
>CANGSG010000014.1 GCA_947456435.1 Hyphomicrobiales bacterium | reverse complement strand
GAAGCTTGGGTCAAAAGTTTTGCGGATGAAGCCGCGTTTGCTGCGCGAGTCGCCGCAGGCCTTACTTTGGTCGCGACGATTGACGGATTTCCAGCGGGCTATGCGATGCTCAAAGGGCAAGACGAGATCGATCTGCTTTATGTCGCGCCAGGTCTGGTGCGGCGTGGAGTGGCCACGGCTCTGATTGAAGCGCTCGAAAAACTGGCGGCCGCGCGCGGAGCGACAAAACTCACGGTGAAAGCCAGCGATGTTGCGCGGCCTTTCTTTTCTGTTCGTGGCTATGAACCGCAAAGTCGTAACACGGTGCCGCTCGGCGAGGAGTGGCTCGGGCACACCGTGATGATGAAACCGCTTGGCGCGCCGCCATCCTCTCTTCATTGAAAGTTGAGCCCTATGTCTCTCGACCGCGTTTACCTCTTCGACACAACATTGCGCGATGGCGCGCAGACGACGGGCGTCGATTTTTCACTGGCTGACAAGATTCAGATCACGACGATGCTCGATGGTCTCGGCGTCGACTATGTCGAAGGCGGTTATCCGGGGGCCAATCCCATGGATACCGAATTCTTTTCTGAGAAGCGTACAAAAAAAGCGCGCTTCACCGCCTTCGGGATGACCAAAAAAATCGGCCGCTCGGCCTCGAATGATCCCGGCATTTCGGCGCTCCTTGAGTCAAAGAGCGATGCGATCTGTTATGTTGGTAAGGCGTGGGATTATCAGGTGCGTGTCGCGCTTGAGGCTTCGCTTGAGGATAATCTCGACAGTGTGCGCGATAGTGTCGTGACCGCCGTTAAAGCCGGTCGTGAAACCATGCTTGATTGCGAGCATTTTTTTGATGGTTACAAAGCCAATCCGGACTATGCGTTGAGTGTTGCAAAGGCGGCTTATGAAGCCGGCGCGCGCTGGGTTGTATTGTGCGATACGAATGGCGGCACGCTCCCACATGAGGTCGAGCGTATTGTGGGCGATGTAATAAAACATATTCCGGGCGATCATCTTGGTATTCACGCGCATGATGATACAGGGCAGGCGGTTGCGAATTCTTTGGCAGCGGTGCGCGCCGGTGTGCGCCAAATCCAAGGCACCTTGAATGGCTTGGGCGAGCGTTGTGGCAATGCCAATCTCGCGACCATCATTCCGACATTGAAATTGAAGTCGGAATTTTCAAAACATTTCACAACCGGTATCAGCGATGAGGCGTTGGCAAAATTGACGCAAGTCTCGCGCGGTCTTGATGAAATCCTCAATCGCTCTCCCCATCGTCATGCGCCTTATGTTGGCGCGTCAGCTTTTGCAACAAAGGCGGGCATTCACGCTTCAGCTGTGATGAAGGATCCGCAGACTTATGAACATGTCGCGCCTGAAAGCGTTGGCAATCGTCGAAAGGTTCTTGTGTCCGATCAGGCCGGGCGCTCGAATATACTTGCCGAGCTTGAACGTCTCGGCATCGCGGTCAAAAAAGATGATCCACGCGTCACGCGGCTTCTTGATGAAGTGAAAGAGCGTGAAGGACTGGGCTATTCTTATGAAGGTGCGGATGCGAGTTTCTTTTTGCTCGCGCGGCGCATCATTGGGGAAGTGCCTGAGTTCTTCCGCGTCGAGCGGTTCAGCGTCAATGTTGAGCGCCGCTTTATTGAGGGCAGCGAAACCGAAACGGTCGCTGAAGCTTTTGTGAAAGTGAATGTTGACGGCACGACACTAATTTCGGCGGCGGAAGGGAATGGTCCGGTGAACGCTCTTGATCTCGCCTTGCGCAAGGATCTTGGCAAATATCAGCGCCATATCGAAACATTGGCCATCGTTGATTATAAAGTCCGCGTGTTTCAGGGCGGGTCAGATGCTGTCACGCGTGTCTTGATTGAAACTGCCGATAAAACAGGTGAGCGCTGGACCACTGTCGGCGTCAGCGGCAATATCATCGACGCGTCATTCCAGGCGCTGATCGATTCCATCAATTATAAATTGCTTAAAAGCGGCGCCGTCGCTTAATCACTCACATCTTTTTTAGTGATGCGCCGGCTTCGTCTGTGCCGGATCGAAGATGAATGAGTTGTTCAATCATCGGTACAATGTCGCGCGCGTGCTCCGCGACCGCATAATTCACTTCGAGTCCTTCGCGGATGAATTCAAAATTACGCATATGGGCCATAAGCGTGATCAGCGGACGCCAGAAGCCTTTGATATCGGCAATCACAATGGGCTTCGCGTGGCGGCCCAATTGCGCCCATGTCAATTGCTCAACCAGCTCTTCTAAAGTACCAACGCCGCCGGGGAGCGCTACAAAGGCATCTGATTTTTCAAACATCAAACGTTTGCGTGTATGCATATCGTCAACGACGATATTTTCATCCGCCTCATTAAACATGATTTCACGATCTTGGAGGAAACGCGGAATGATTCCGGTGACGTGACCGCCATGGTCCTTCACGGATTTCGCAACAGCGCCCATTAAACCGACGTTACCACCACCATAAACGAGACGGGCACCGGCTTCTGCCATGTTTTTGCCCAGTTCATTTGCGGCAGTATCGAAAGCGGGATCGGTTCCAAATCCGGAACCGCAATAAACACAAATTGAAAGTGGATTTTTCATAAGAAAATCTTCGCATTGACACAGGGTAAAGGTCAAGCTGGCGCCATTGGTCTTCGCTGGTGGCGAAGCACAGCAAATTGTGTTTGACTGCGTGCGTAAAAGTTTTCGGGGGGATGCGTCGTGATGAGCAAGCGCGTTTGGATTGGACTCGGTTTGTTGCTTGTTCTGGCAGCAATTGCCATTTTTCAACTTGTTCCCGGTTTAGGGCCGCGTAACAGCGATAATCCCAGCACGCCCGTCGCGAGCGCGTCCGCGCCGAAAGCCGAGGCGCCCAAAACTGAGGCGCCCAAAACCGAGGCACCCAAAACGGCCGAGCCCGCCCAATCTGCTATCGTTCCGCCGAGCTTTGATGTGGTCCGCGTTGAGCCGAATGGCGATCTGGTTGTCGGGGGGCGCGGTCAGGCGGGTTCTCAAATAGCCCTTTTGGCGGATGGAAAGCCCATCGATAAGACAAAGGTCGGCGAAAATGGCCAATTCGCACTGGTGCCCCCGTCTTTGTCCTCCGGCCCCCATGCGCTCACTTTGATGATGACCTTGCCAGACGGCAAAACGGTCCCGTCCGCGCAAAGCGTTGCGGTTGACGTGCCTCAGGCCAAAAAGGGCGCGGTTCTTGTGGCAAAAACGGAACCGGGAAAGGCCACCGAGTTGCTCGCGCCTCTTGGCACGGATGCGAATGGCGAATTGGCTGTCAATAAGCCCACCGCCAATGGCCCGCGCGCCATTGTCGGTATCACTGTGGTCGAGGCCGATGAAACCGGCGCGCTCTATGTAGCCGGGAAAGCGGCGGGTGGCGCCGCCGTCCGGCTCTATATGAATGATAGTTTTGTGGGCTCGGCCGAGACGGCGGCCGATTCAGCTTGGTCGTTCCGAATCGAAAAGGGTGTTGTCCCCGGCCATTATCGGGTTCGTGTGGATGATGCCGATCCGAAATCGGGTAAGGTCCTCTCTCGCGCCGAAGTGGGGTTCGACATGCCGGAATTGTCGACGCCCGCGTCCGCGCAAGCGGCAACGCAGTCCGGCGGAACAACAGCGGCGACACAGACGGCAGCCGCGCCCGCAAAGCCTGCAGCGGTTACGATCCCGTCAATCGAGACGGCGACAGTTGTGCGCGGGGATAGTTTGTGGCGGATCAGCAGCAAGACTTACGGCTCAGGCTTCCGTTATACGGAAATCCATCAAGCCAATCGTGATCAGATCCGTGATCCTGACCTTATCTATCCCGGCCAAATTTTCGTGTTGCCGAAATTGCCGGAATAGGTTTTCAGGGGCTTGCATTTCTGCAGACCTCAATCGCATTTCGGCAGGGCGAAACTTTTGCCCTTCGCTCCTAATTGAGTGATAAGGATGCGCGATCGGCCCCTCGGGGCCGATCATTTTTCGTGACGTCTTGTTTCTGTCTGGAGTTCTTATGGCTCGTTCCATGTCCCGCGGTCGCCCGTCCTCTCAAGCCGTAACTTTGCGGCCGGGGTCATCCATGTGGCGGACAGTCAAAGGATTTTGGCCCTATCTCTGGCCCGAGGACCGCGCCGATCTCCGTATGCGGATCATGATGGCGACGGGCCTTCTCGTTGCAGCCAAACTCGTCACCATTGCCGTTCCTTATACATTCAAATGGGCTACGGATGCTTTAGCGCCGGCCGCACTCGCGGAGGTTGATCACTCATTTTTGTTTATCGGCATTCCGATTGCGTTGACGCTGCTCTACGGATTTTCGCGCGTGTTGATGGCGCTGCTCACACAAGTGCGTGACGCACTTTTCGCCGCCGTTGCGATGCATTCGGTTCGTCGCCTTGCCAATGAAACTTTCGAGCACATGCATCGTCTGTCTTTGCGTTTCCATCTTGATCGCAAGACAGGGGGCCTTACGCGTGTTCTTGATCGTGGTCGTGCAGGTATTGAATCGATCGTGCGCATGACCATGCTCACCCTCGCGCCGACCATTGTTGAATTTGTGATGATCCTTGCGGTGCTGCTTTACGAATTTGATTGGCGGTATGCGGTTGTCACGATGTTGATGATCATTGGTTATATGATCTTCACCACCAAAGCGACCGAATGGCGCATGAATATTCGCCGCTCCATGAATGATAGTGATACGGATGCGAGCGGCAAGGCCGTCGATAGTCTCTTGAATTTTGAAACAGTGAAATATTTCGGCGCGGAAACGCGCGAAGCCGCGCGTTATGACAAAGCGATGGAAAAATTCGAGAAGGCAAGCGTCAGAGCCTATGTCTCGCTTGCGGTTTTGAACTCCGGTCAGGCCATCATATTCACGCTGGGCTTGACTGTTTGTATGGGCCTTGTTGTGCAGGGTATTCGCGAAGGACGCCATACAGTTGGTGATTTCGTGCTCGTCAATGCCATGTTGATCCAGCTTTATCAGCCCTTGAATTTCATGGGCATGGTCTATCGCGAAATCAAACAGGCTTTGATTGATATTGATCAGATGTTTGATGTTCTTGATCAAGATCCGGAAATCGCTGATCGCCCGGGTGCACAGCCGCTCCTCATCGAAAAAGGGGAAGTGCGATTTGATAATGTGAAATTCTCTTACACGCCGGATCGTACAATTCTCGATGGTGTTGATTTCACTGTTCCCGCCGGCAAGACGGTCGCGATCGTTGGACCTTCAGGCGCCGGTAAATCGACGATATCGCGCTTGATGTTCCGTTTCTATGAACCACAAGCGGGCCGCATTCTGATTGATGGGCAAGACATTGGCGCCGTGAAACAAACCAGTTTGCGCGCGGCCATCGGTATGGTGCCACAAGATACGGTGCTCTTTAACGATACGATCTATTATAATATTCGTTATGGCCGCTGGGATGCGACGCATGAAGAAATCGTTGCTGCTGCTAAACTCGCGCAAATCGATGAATTCATCAAATCATTGCCTGATGGCTATGATACGAATGTTGGTGAGCGTGGCTTGAAACTTTCAGGCGGAGAAAAGCAACGCGTCGCGATTGCGCGGACGATTTTGAAAAGCCCGCCGATTCTTTTGCTTGATGAAGCGACCTCCGCGCTCGACAGTTTCACCGAACGTGAAATTCAAAATGCGCTTGAAGCGATATCCCGTGGTCGTACGACGCTTGTCATTGCTCATCGTCTTTCGACCATCATCAACGCGGATGAAATCCTTGTTCTCGAAAAGGGCCGGATCGCCGAGCGCGGTCGACATCAGGCGCTGCTTGAGAAAAAGGGTATCTATGCGGGACTGTGGCAACGTCAGCGTGAAGCGGCCGAAGCGCGTCAGGCGCTCGAAAAAACGGGCGAAACATTGACCGAGCCGGTTCTTCTGGCCAATAAGGTGTAAGGGCAGGATGCTCTTTTCGGGACTCATGTGATGTCGATTTTGGATTCGGTCAGAAAGCAGTTCGTTCCCATCCACCGCGAGGGATGGCCGTTCATCGCCATTTTTGCGGTGGTGGCTAATCTTTTGGCCTGGATTTGGTCGCCGCTGGGCTGGATTGGCGGCATTTTGACCGTTTGGTGCATCTATTTCTTCCGCGATCCGGTCCGCACGGTGCCGGTGGGTGAAGGTCTTGTGATCTCGCCCGCTGATGGTCGTGTATCGATGATCGTCGAGGCGGTGCCGCCACCGGAGCTTGGTTTGTCCGATCAGCCGCTAACGCGCATCTCAATTTTCATGAATGTGTTTAACTGCCACGTGAACCGCGTTCCGGTCGCGGGTACGATTGAAACAATCGCCTATCGACCCGGTCTTTTTCTCAATGCAGAACTCGATAAAGCGAGCGATGACAATGAGCGTAACGCGATCATCGTGAATACGGGACGCGAGCGTTTTGGTGTTGTGCAGATTGCGGGTCTGATTGCGCGTCGTATTGTTGGTTTTGTTGAAGAGGGTGATCGTCTCTCCGTTGGTGAGCGGTTCGGATTGATCCGTTTTGGTTCACGTGTCGATGTGTATTTGCCCGAAGAATATCATCCGCTTGTGGGTGTAGGCCAAACAACGATTGCCGGTGAAACCGTCATTGCCGCGCGTGATGATGCGTCTGGCGAACGTCATTTTCAAAACATATGACCGATCTCTTTCCTCCATTTGAGCCCGATAAGGATCCGCGTCCGCGCCGGTTCAATGCGGTGCCGTTACGCGTTCTTATTCCCAATCTTGTGACGCTGTTGTCGCTTTGTGCCGGGCTGACGGCGATCCGTTTCGCTTATGAAGGGCAATTGCGGCTTGCGTTGCTTGCCGTTCTTGCTGCAGCGATTCTTGATGGTCTTGATGGGCGCATCGCGCGTTTGCTTAAAGGGACATCACGTTTCGGCGCTGAGCTCGATAGCCTCGCGGATTTTTTAAGTTTCGGCGTATCGCCTGCGATCATTCTTTATATTTACGGTCTCAATGAATTGAATTCGATCGGGTGGATCACGGTCATTCTGTTTACCTCGGCTTCCGCTCTGCGGTTAGCGCGGTTCAATGTGATGATTGATGATCCGGCACGCCCCGAATGGCAGAAGAATTTCTTCATTGGTATTCCCGCACCCGCCGGTGCACTCACAGGCTTACTGCCTGCTTATCTTCTTGATTTGGGTTTGACCGTCCCCCCGGGCTTTGCCGTCGTCGAAGCGGCTTATGTCCTCTTCATCGCGTTTATGATGGTCAGTCGCATTCCGACTTATGCCGGTAAAACATTTGGCAGCCGTGTTCCACGCGAATGGGTCTTGCCTTTGTTTGTTATTGTGATTGCGGTCGTCGCTTTGTTGGTCACCTACACATTTGAGTTTCTTGTTGCGACGACAATTCTCTATCTCTTGCTGATCCCCATCGGGTTCCGCCGGTATCGCACATTGGAGCGTCTACACCGGAATGCGGGGGCGCATCCCTAAGGGTTTTCGCCCTGTCGGGGCATGGTTCACAAATGGCGTGGTTTCGTTTAGGGTCCGCCGCTCTTGAGGGGGTCGGCCCTGTCGCGGCGCCCCACTGATTGAAGGTTTAGGATGGCTAAAGAAGAAGTTCTGGAATTCCCCGGCGTGGTCACGGAATTGTTGCCGAACGCGATGTTTCGCGTTCAGCTCGAAAATGATCATGAAATCATCGCCCATACGGCAGGCAAAATGCGCAAGAACCGCATCCGTGTCTTGGCAGGCGATAAGGTTCTGGTCGAGATGACCCCTTATGATTTGACCAAGGGTCGTATCACCTACCGCTTCAAATAAGCCCGGACGCGGTTTAGCCTCTCGTCCGGCATATCCTACAGGATCATCTGTGGCAGACCCGGCGCTCATTCTCGCATCAGCTTCTCCGCGCCGTCTCGATCTGTTGCGTCAGATCGGGATAGAGCCGCGTCATCTGATGGCGGCCTCTATCGATGAGACGCCGCTGAAAGGTGAATTGCCGCGTGTTCATGCAATCCGCCTGGCGCGGGAAAAAGCTGAAGCGGTATTAAACAAGCCCGAAACCTTAGCGCTGACCGAGCCCTATGTTGTCTTGGCAGCCGATACGGTTGTGGCTGTCGGCCGCCGCATTTTGCCGAAAGCGGAAACCGAAGCCGAGGCACGCGCTTGCCTTAAGCTGTTATCGGGAAGGCCTCATCGCGTTCATACCGCGGTTGTGATCGCGAAGGCTGATGGCACACGCCGCCTACGCCATGTCGAAACGCGCGTCGGTTTCAAAAGATTGTCCCACGAAGAAACCGAAACCTATATCGCATCGGGTGAGTGGCAGGGCAAAGCCGGCGGCTATGCCATTCAGGGACTGGCTGCGGCCTATATTGATTTCATCTCCGGTTCTTATTCAGGCGTTGTCGGCTTGCCGCTTTATGAGACGGCGCAGCTTCTAGGTAGTGTCGGGCTTACCGCAAAGAGGGCGCTATGACCGAATCGCCTGAAAGGGATGAAACTGGCAAGATTGTCATGCTCGGCCGTTGCCCCAATTGCAGCAAGCGCGCGGTGCTTGATTTTCGTCCCTTTTGTTCGAAACGCTGCGCCGATCTTGATTTGGGGCGTTGGCTTTCTGGCGATTACGCCATTCCCGCCGTTGAAGCGGATGATCCTGACGACGAAGATCGCGTTCCGGATAGCCAAGACAAATTTTGACGCAATTGGCGTTGAAACTACGGGCTGACCGTTGGGCGACTCAAAAAATTTCAGGTTGTATATCTGACATTTTCATCTTGAGGTTGTATATTCCCTCCATGGTCAACTGTGGATGGGGTGTCTATCGCGATGATGAAAAGCGTAACGCGTCAGTGGGTTTTAACTCTTGCCGCTCTCATGATGATGCTTGCTTGTGCAGGCCCGTCATCAGACCGCGCGACCGCAGGAGAAAATCCGCCGTGGAAGTTATGCTTCTCTCCGGATCGTCATTGCGCCTCACTTATTCTTGATGCGATTTCATCGGCGCGCGAAACAGTGCGCGTTCAAGCCTATAGTTTTACGGCGCGGCCGATAGCCGAAGCGCTGATTGAAGCGCGGCGCCGCGGTGTAGATGTGGCGGTGATTGTGGATAAGAGCCAGACATCAGAGCGCTATTCGGTTATCGCACTGTTGAATGAAGCGGGCATTCCGCTCTATGTCGATTATTGCTGCGCGATTGCGCATAATAAAGTGATGGTTATTGACGGCAAAAAAGTTGTGACCGGCTCTTATAATTTCACCAAAGGCGCCGAAGAAAAAAACGCCGAAAATCTTCTCGTGATTGACGACGTCACCATGGCGAAAGCCTATCTTGAAAATTGGACTATCCACCGCGATGGCGCGCGCGTCTTCGCGGCGAAGTAAGCTTAACGCGCTTCTTTGACAGTCTTAGCGACAAGATCATAAAAATCTTTGGCGAAGAGTTCAGGCTGTCCGAGGGGCCGCTCTTTGATTTGCCGACGAAGTGCGCTGCGTAAATAAGTGCGCCGCTTTGTATCCAACGCCAGATCAACAGCCTTCTTCACATAGTCATCAAAGGTGAAGGCCGCGAGATCGCCCAGTCCTGCATTTGATAGATTTGAATAACTCAACCGTTCAAAAAACGCTGTGCCGACGAGTGTGATCACAGGTACGCCCATGAAAATCGATTCACATGTCGTGGTGCCCCCCGTCTGCGGAAATGTATCGAGCGAGATATCCATATCATTATAGCAGCGCATATGTTTACCGCGCACCGATTCAAAAACTATGCGTTCGGCAGCCACGCCTTCATCCACAAAGGCTTTAGTCATAAATTCACGAAAAGCCGGTGCGCCCGACTCCGGTCGCACAAAGAGGAATTTCGAATCGGGCACCTCTTTCAAGACGCGCGCCCAAGTCGACAAAACTTTGGGGCTATATTTGTAAGGATTATTCGCTGTCCCAAAAGTGATGTAACCTTTGCGCGCTGAGGGGATAACGGGCAAGATTTCTTCCGCTTCATTGAAACCTAAGCGTCCCATCGCCACCCATGTCTTTGGCATTTCAAAAGGGTGCTCGATCAGCAGTGCAGGATCAGGGGGATTAATGAAGGGATCAACGAGTATGTAATCAATGGACTCAAGGCCTGCGGAATGTGGATAGCCCAGCCAACTTGCGGTGAGGGGCGCCGGATTCCACGCCATCACTTCAAGCTTATTCATGTCGGTAGAGCTACCGAGCTCAAACAACATATCAAGTTGATCTTTTGCAATAAGTTCAGCGGCATCGCGATCAGCTATCGCTTTATGCCAGCGAAATTGATCGACGCGGCTCGCAATATAGCGTTGGATCGGATCCGGATCATGCCGGCACCATGAATAGCAATACACTTCGAATTTGTTGCGGTCGATAAAATCAAAAAGTGGCATCGCGAAATAGCTCACCGGATGATGTCGCAAATCCGATGACATAATCCCAAGTCTGATTTTATCACGACCCTTAACGAGTGCGGGCTTTGGTAGCGGATTAAGCTTCGTTTTGGCGAGTTCGATACGCCCCCAAATGCGGTGTTGCTCAAGAATTTCATAACGGTCTTCATCTGTCTCGACGCGCGCAAGGTGATAATGCAACGCATCATGAAGACTCTCATTCGCCCATGTGCGGCCGAGATCACGAAAACTGCCGAGCGTTTGGACAATATCGAAACGTCCCATGCGCACGAGAATATTGCGGGCCATACGCACGAAGCGTGAAGGGAGAGGGCCGAGCGTTAACGCCTTCATCACCGCATCATAGCCGGCTTGAATATGATCGGCCTCAACGCCATAGCGTGATCGATCAAGACTATTCGCGTAATTCATCCAATAGATCGCGCTATCGGGCTTTATTTCGACGGCACGAAGATAATGTTTATTGCCGCGCTCGCGATCAAAACGCGCGACAGTTTCAGCCAATTGGAAATGGGCCCAATCATCATCCGGCTTTTCTTCCAGATGGCGGAGGAGATAATCCTCCGCTTCTTTGAAACGTCCGGCACGGCGATAGACCATGATCCGCGCTTCGATCAAACGATGTTCTTGAGGCAGTTCTTTAACCGCTGCTTCAACCGTTTTGATGGCGTCTTCATGACGTTCAAAATCAGTGTCCGCTTTGATGCGGTCAATCCACGCCACAACATCTTTTGGTTGAAGCGTCACGGCGGCATCAAAGTGACGTATGGCGTCTTGAAGTTGCCCCTTCTGCAAAAGCGCATTGCCGATGAACCGGTCAGCCGAAGAGTTCTCTGGATCTGCCTTTTTAAGAGCAAGGCCCGATTGAATGGCTTCGTCGCTTCGCCTCAATTCGACGAGAAGGAGCGTTTTGTTGGCGAGCGCTGCTATGGCAGTCTTATCGATATTGAAAGCGGTATCGAAAAAACTGAGTGCATCGGCCCACTTTCCCAGGCGTTTGGCAGCGATGCCTGAGAGATTGAGAAGCTCGGCGTCTTTTTTATGGAGCGCAACCGCCTTCGTGAGATAAGCCGCAGCGTCGGCCGGACGTCCAAGCTGCAACAACATGCGGGCGTAATGAAAAGAAGCGAGGCGCGCCTCTTTGGGAGGCTTCTTGCCTTTGCTGTCAAGCCAACGGGAAAGCTTCTTTACCGCTTCGTCGCGCTGGCCCTTAGTCTCGAGCGCGAGGCAATCTTGTATAACCGCCATTGAATATCCGACCCTCTTTGCCGAATATGACGTAAGGTAAATTTATTAAAAAGTCCAAAATGGAAACGAGGCGGTTCTCTAAATTGTGAACCGATTCATTAGCGGTTTGTTAAAAAGCTGATGAGACCTGCGGTTGATCCATTGAGAGAGGGATCCTTCTTATCGCCCTTCACGAACGGCAAAAGGCTTGTGGCCAATTCTTTGCCCAACTCCACACCCCATTGGTCGAAGGCGTTAATGCCGAATATTGAGGCCTCAACAAAGACGCGATGCTCATAAAGAGCAATCAAAGCGCCAAGCTGGGTGGGGTCGAGTTTTTCATAGGCAATTGTGACGGATGGTCGATTGCCTGTGAATACCCGATGCGGCGCGAGCGCTTGAGCGGCATCTGCCGATAGACCGCGCGCGACGAGTTGCGCCTTGGCTTCCTCTTCCGAGCGACCGATCAACAAGGCCTCGGATTGTGCAAGGCAATTCGCAATCAACAAATCGTGATGCTCTTCAAGTGCAGCGCGTTCGGGTTTCGCGGCAATTAGAAATTCAACCGGAATAATGTCGGTGCCTTGATGCAGTAATTGGAAAAAAGCGTGTTGCGAATTGGTGCCCGGTTCGCCCCAGACGATCGGGCCGGATGGTTTATCGAGCGCTGACCCATCCAGCGCAACGCGCTTGCCATTTGATTCCATATCGAGCTGTTGCACATAGGCCGGAAAACGCGCCAAGCGTTGATCATAGGGGATCAAGGCCCGTGTCGGATAATCGCAGATCATACGATGCCAAATCCCGATGAGCCCTAAGAGGACAGGCAGATTTTGATCAAGCGGTGCCGATTGAAAATGCTCATCAAGCGCGCCCGCACCGTCTAGAAATTTTTCGAAATGTTCAGCGCCAATGGCAATCGCGAGCGGCAAGCCGATGGATGACCAGATCGAATAACGTCCGCCAACCCAATCCCAAAAGCCGGTTATTCTGTCTGCGCGTACGGGAAATTCAGCCGCCTTGTCGAGCGCTGTCGTCACGGCCATGAAATGATCAGCGATCGCCTGATCACCCAAGCGCTCAGCGATAAAGCGCCGAGCCGATTGGGCATTTGTCATCGTTTCGATGGTTGTGAATGTTTTCGAGGCGATGATGAACAGTGTCGTTTCGGGATTAAGGCCGATCAGCGTATCAGCCAGATGTGCGCCATCGACATTCGAAACAAAATGTAGGCGCGGGCCTGTGTGCCAAGGCGCGAGGGCTGCGGTCGCCATTGCGGGGCCGAGATCCGATCCGCCAATGCCGAGATTTACGACATCGGTAAAGGCAAAGCCTGATGAGCCTGAAATTTTTCCGCTCCGGACACCTTCAGCGAGCGCAAACATTTTGGCACGCTCGGCGATGATGTCGGCCATGATGTCATGACCGTCGAGATGAAAGGGACGTTGATCGCGAAGACGCAGGGCAGTGTGCAAGACAGCGCGTTGTTCAGTTGTGTTGATGCGGTCGCCACGAAACATCGCGTCGCGTTTTGCTTCAAGATCGACTGCGCGCGCTAAGTCGAGAAGAAGAGAGAAGGCCTTGTCATCAAGCGCGCTTTTCGAAAAATCGAGAAGCATCCCGTTATGATGACGCGAGAACGCGGAAAAGCGGGTGGCATCGGCTGTAAAGAGATCTTTGATGGGCCGAGTCTTGATCGCCTGCCAATGGGCGGCCAGTTGATCGATAAGCTCAGTTTTGCGCGTGGTCATAAATGGCGAGTCCGTTCTTAAAAACTGGTCTTGACCATAAACCGCCCGCCTCTTGGGGCAAAGCGGGGTTGCAGGCGATCCCCTTGATCTTTCGGGACAATCGGGGCTCACTTTCACAATGTTGGTATTGTGAAAGGGGCAATGGCCCGATGTCCTTGTCGATCGGACGATTTGAAGCGCGGTATGCTGCTCTCCCAGAGGGCTTTTTTGCGGCGCTGCCGCCGACGCCCGTAGCCGCTCCGCGTCTCATTGCGTTTAACGAATCACTTGCCGCTGAATTGGGCCTATCAGTCGGGGGCCTTTCTGCCGAGGCGCTGGCTGGTCTTTTTGCCGGCAATGACATTCCCGAAGGCGCTCTCCCCATCGCTGTCGCCTATGCTGGTCATCAATTTGGAAGCTTCGTGCCGCAGCTGGGGGATGGCCGTGCCATTCTTCTGGGCGAGGTCCGCGATCAATCCGGACGCCTCCGTGACATCGCATTTAAAGGCTCTGGACGCACGCCGTATTCGCGCGGCGGTGATGGTCGCGCCGCGCTTGGGCCTGTGTTGCGCGAATATATTGTCAGCGAAGCAATGTATGCTTTGGGAGTCCCGACAACGCGTGCGCTCGCCGCTGTGTTAACAGGCGAACGCGTGTTGCGTGAGCAAGGCCCGCTTCCTGGTGCGGTTTTCACACGTGTCGCTGCCAGCCATTTGCGTGTGGGTACATTTCAATTTTTTGCAGCACGTGAAGATCAAGATGCATTACGTGCGCTTTTGATGTTTGCCATCGAACGTCATGAGCCGACAGCAAGAGATGCTGAAAATCCTGCACTCGCTTTTTTGAAGGGCGCTATCGAGCGGCAAGCGCAATTGATTGCGCGCTGGATGGGTCTTGGCTTTGTGCATGGTGTGATGAACACCGACAATATGACGATCTCAGGCGAAACGATTGATTACGGCCCCTGCGCTTTTATGGAGGCCTATGATCCCGCTACGGTTTTTAGTTCAATCGATCAATTCGGACGTTACGCCTATGGGCGGCAGGCGGCGATCGCGCAGTGGAATCTCGCGCGCCTTGCTGAAGCGCTTTTGCCTTTGATTGATCATGACGAAGAAAGCGCCGTTAAATTGGCGTCCGAAGCAATCTCAGGATTCGCACATCTTTATCATAAAGCCTATGATGAAACGTTTAGGGCAAAGCTTGGACTTCTTAAGAAAGAAGACGATGACGCTGATCTTGTTGCTTCTGTTTTGCTACGCATGCAGCAGAAGCAATCAGATTTCACTTTGACCTTTCGTGCCTTTGCCGATGCGGTGGAACCAAATGGTGACTCCGCGCTGCGTCATCTCATGGGTGATGATGATATCGCTGACCAATTGATCGAGCGGTGGCGCGTGCGCCTTCTCCGTGAAGAGGGATCGTCGTCTGATCTCAAAGCACGGATCAAAGCGGCTAATCCGAAACGCATTCCGCGCAATCACCGCATTGAGGAAGCAATACAGGCGGCGGTCCGGTCTGATGATTTCGAGCCGTTTCATCAGCTTCATCGCGCGCTGCAGCATCCCTATCAGGATGATCCCGCCTTCGCGGCCTATGAGACGCCCGCTGCACCGGATGAACGTGTGCGCGTCACGTTTTGCGGTACGTGATCGGGTCCGCCCTGTCCGCCTCTTGATGGGGTCGCGCGCCTGTGTAAGGTAGGGCCCGAAATCAAAAGCCGCTTCGGCTCGCCGTTTTCTGAATGATTTGAGGAGTGTTTCCCGATGCAGACTGCTTTCGCCCCCCTTCGCGCCTTTGCTGCGCGCCCGAGCCTCGCCCGCGATGCGGTACTGGTTGTGCTCGGTTCGGTTCTTTTGGCGATCTCGGCAAAAGTTCAGGTGCCCTTCTGGCCCGTGCCGATGACGATGCAGACTTGTGTTGTGTTGATGCTTGGCGCGCATGCCGGGTTGCGGGTGGCCGCGCCAACGGTCGCGCTCTATCTCATCGAAGGCGCCGTTGGATTGCCGGTGTTCTCAACCGGTGCCGGATTGGCCTTCATGGCCGGCCCGACAGGTGGCTATCTCGCTGGCTTCTTACTCTCAGCGCTTTTTGTATCTTTCGCTTTCGACCGCGGCTTTAATCGTACCATCGCGACGACATCTTTGATCATCCTTCTCGGTGATATGGTAATCTTGGGTCTCGGCTTTGCGTGGCTTTCAACATTGATTGGTGTTGAAAAGGCGCTTGCTGTCGGCGTTCTACCCTTCCTTCCTGCCGAAGCGTTGAAGATCGCTTTGACGATTGCGTCGGTGCAGTTGTTGAAGCGCCGAACAATAATCGACGAGGCTCAGTAATCAGGGAGCTCCTCCGGCGCGACGCGCGAAAGCGCGATCCATCGCGCCCGTGCGACTCGTAAGCCATGGAAAATGGCCGTAGCGGAACGAAAGTTCTGCTGCGGCTTTTTCATAAGAAGCACCTTCAACAAAACGACGATAGAGTGCAGACGCGAGGCCTGAGCGATCCGCGCCCGCTTCGCAATGAATGAGCAACGGCTTTTGCGCATCGCGCATTGTGGCGATCAAGAGATCGAGCTTAGCGTCGTCAGGCTCTTCATTGGCCGAAAGAGGCAAATCAATATGGGTAACACCCAATCGGTCTGTTATAGCGCGTTCAGCATCATACCAAGCTGAATTTTGTTGCGCACCACGTAGATTGAGAACCGTTTTGATCGCATGGTCCTGAATGACGGTTTCGAGAGTGGATACTGGAAGCTGCGCAGAGCGATAGGCTTCTGTTGTTCCGATTTGATGGATATTGCCACTTAAGCGAAGATACGCGGCCCAGCCAATGGCGCCACTTGCAGGCAGCGCCACAAGTAAACCGATCGCCAGCGCTACGCGTTTGAGAAACCTTTTTGCTGTGGTTGAGATTATCACGCTTTGAAAATTTCTTTCGACAGCGTGACGGTTTCAAGAAAATCCCAATCCAGTGTCACGCCGATACCAGAGCCTTGCGGCACAGGCATTGTGCCTTTTTCGGTTTCAAGTTTTTCATGGATGATATCGCGCGGGAAATAACGACTTGCGCTTGATGTATCGCCTGGCTTTTTGAAATTGCGCAAAGTTGAGAGGTGAATGTTATGCGCGCGGCCAATGCCTGACTCAAGCATACCGCCGCACCAGACGGGTACAGAAAATGATTCCGCTAAATCATGAATTCGGATTGCTTCGCCATAACCGCCGACGCGCCCAACTTTGATGTTGATCACGCGCGTTGCATCTGTTGTGAGCGCTTTACGCGCATGAGCGGCGCTACGGATGCTTTCATCAAGACAAATTGGTGTGATGATTTCCCTTTGCAGGGTTGCATGATCATGGATGTCATCATGGGCGAGCGGTTGTTCGATATAGTCCATCCGGAAACAATCGAGCGCCCGCATGATTGCCATGTCTGCAAGAGTATAAGCGCTGTTGGCATCGACACTCAAAGGACAATCAGGAAAACGCGCGCGGATCACTTCAACGATTTTCACATCGTGACCCGGCATGATTTTCAATTTGATGCGCTTATAGCCCTTGTCGAGATGTTCCTGCGTTTTGGCAATTGTTTCTTCAAGCGGCATGATGCCGAGCGAGACACCGACATTGACGCGATCGCCTGAACCGCCGAGGCAGGTTTGCAAAGGTTGATTGAGACTTTTTGCATAGAGATCATAAAACGCCATCTCAACCGCGGCCTTCGTCATATAGTGACCGCGCCAGGGAGAGAGAATCGAATCAAGAGCGTGCGGATGTTCAAATCTTTTGCCGACAATTTGCGGCAGATAGACGTCACGCAAAAGAACCATGCCGCTGGCAATCGTTTCTTCGAGATAATCGGGCAACGGATCGACGACACTTTCGCCATAGGCCTCAAGACCTTCGCCGCGCAGAATGAGCAGCGGAAAAGTTTTGTCATACATTGTGCCGGTTGAAATCGTGAAAGGCTTCAACAGCGGAAGACGCACAATACGCAACTCAGCTTCGTCAATTTTAATCCCGCGCATCAATTACGTCCTTCCGGAAGACCGGTTTTCAAAGTTGCCGCCACAATAGCGGGTCGGGGCGCTCAAATTCAATCTTTCCCTCCCCCGACCCCTTCGATAGGGGCAGCCCCGCCACCGTCCGGCTTGACAGACGGGGGCTCCCTTGGCAGAAAATTATTTTCACGGATGAGGAGTCGGGTTTCCCGGGTCACCTTCCGCTCTCGCTAGGGGTGCTGCGCCGGGGGCCTTTTGGTCTGTCGAGGCGGCTGAGAACAAACCCTCCGAACCTGAATGAGGTAATCCTCGCGCAGGGAAGCACAACGAATTGCCGGCCTCGCCGGTCGCTTCGGACAAGCTTTCCTGCCATCGCGATCAAAAAGGACGATCACAATGGCAGATATTCATGCCCGCGCCGGTGAGGCGCTTTCTTCTTCCGCAATTTCACAAGCCGACCGCGTTTTTGGGTTCAAAGACCAGATGGCGCTGTGGTTCAGCCTCGGCGTCGGCCTGCTCGTCATGCAGGTGGGGGCCTTTCTTATGCCGGGCTTGAGCCCCGGTCTTGCCGCTCTGGCGATTGTGGTCGGCTCGGTTCTCGGCGCCTTCATTCTGGCGTTGACCGCCAGGCTTGGACAGGCAACCGGACAATCCTCTGCTGGCATTATCGAGCTCGGCTTCGGGTCCGCCTTCGGCAAAGTGCCGATCATTTTGAATGTCATTCAGTTACTCGGCTGGACGGCCTTTGAAATCGCCATCATGCGCGATGGGACAATGGCTGTGATCAAGCAATGGCTCGGTCTTGAAGGCACGATGCCCGCGATCTTCGCCACCGCTTTATGGGGCGGCATTTTGCTCCTCTTGATGCTGGGTTCAATGACGAGCCTCGTGCGGCAATATTTGTCTCGCATCGGCTTGCCGCTCGTTATTCTTTCATTGCTCTGGCTCACTTATGTGTTCGGTTCTGCGGCAAGCGCAAAAGGCTGGAGTACCCTTTTTGCAACAACGGGCACGGGCGAGATGGGCTTCTGGTCCGGTGTTGATCTTGTGATCGCCATGCCGATTTCCTGGTTGCCGCTTGTTGCCGATTACGCGCGTTATGGCCGTAGCGCGAAGGGATCATTCGGCGGAACTTTTATCGGTTATGTAATCGCGAATGTATGGTGCTATGCGCTAGGTGTTCTCGTTATTCTCAATCAACCGAGCGATGATCTTGTAACGGGACTCTTGCTTGCTCAATTTGGCTTGATTGCTCTGTCACTCATCATTCTCGACGAGCTGGATAATGCCTATGGCGATCTTCATTCGGGATCGGTGAGTTCTGAACGTCTCGTTTCAGGTTTCTCGTTGAAGACACGCGGGATTATTTTAGGTGTCGTATCCATCGCTATTGCGAGTGCGATTGACATGCACGCGATCGAGCCCTTCTTGCTTTATCTAAGCTCCGTCTTTGTGCCACTCTTTGGTGTGATTCTTGCCAATTATCGCTCAATTCAAATGCGGGCACTGTCGGGTGGGGGAATAAGCGCCTTCAATGCTGCAGCTGTGGGAGCATGGCTCATCGGCATTGCGACCTATCACGGCGCAGCGCAGTGGTACCCGGATTTTGGCAGCGCGCTGCCAAGTCTGATCCTCTCTTTCGTTCTCGCAAAAGTCTTCGCCGCGCTGAGCGATAAGGTCTGATACTACGGATGACCAAGGACGTCGCCATCGTTGGATCGGGTGTTATGGGGCTCACCGCCGCGCATCAGCTTGCGCTGCGGGGAGCAACTGTCACCGTTTATGATCGCCGACGTGATGCCGGGCGCGGCTGCTCTTGGTGGGCCGGTGGTATGCTGGCCCTCTGGTGCGAGATGGAAAGTGCCGAGCCTTTGATTGGCGAACTTGGTCTTGAGTCGCTTGCCTATTGGCGGAAATATTTTCCAAACGTGATCAATAAAGGCAGCCTAGTTGTTGCTCCCCCGCGTGATACGCCCGATTTAAAGCGCTTTGCCGCGCGCACATCGCATTTCGACGTGATTGATGGCGCGCGCATTGCGGCGCTTGAACCGGATCTCGCCGGTCGTTTTGAAACCGGTTTGTTCTTTGGTGAAGAAGCGCATCTCGATCCGCGAAAAGCGTTGGGCTTTCTCTATGAGCGCCTTCAATCAGAATTTGGTGTTCGTTTTAATATGGACAGCGATGTCCGGCCAGAAGCGCTTGAGGCGTCTTATGTCTTGGATTGTCGTGGATATGACGCGCGCGATGTGCTTCCCGATTTGCGCGGTGTCAAAGGCGAGATGCTGATCGTGCGAACAAGCGAGATTTCTCTTGCGCGTCCCATCCGCCTCCTTCATCCGCGCATTCCTGTTTATATCGTGCCGCGCGATGATCATCATTTTATGGTGGGCGCGACCATGATCGAAAGCAGCGATCAATCGCGCATTTCTGCGCGGTCGATGGTTGAGCTTTTAAACGCGACCTACGCGCTTCATCCGTCTTTCGGTGAAGCAGAAATCATCGAGACGGGCACGGATGTGCGCCCGGCTTTTCCTGATAATCTGCCCCGCATTCGGCGTCAGGGAAAAATCTTGCGGCTGAACGGGCTTTATCGTCATGGCTATCTCGGCGCGCCGGCACTCGCGCGCCGTGCCGCAGAGATCGTTATGGACGGTAAGACATTTCCGGAGGTTGAGCGGTGATGATCATCGTCAATGGTGAATCGATGGACACAAAAGCGCAAACCATAGCTGAGCTTTTGGATGAACTCGGCTATGAAGATATGCCGGTGGCAACGGCGCGGAACATGACGGTTGTGCGTAAGCGCGAACGCGCTGAAACGAAATTGACTGACGGCGATCGCATCGAAATTCTCGTGCCGATGCAAGGGGGCTGAGTGTGAAAGACGGCGTTACATTTTATGGTGAGACCGTTTCGTCACGTCTCCTGCTCGGTACCGCGCAATATCCGTCGCCGGCCATTCTCTCTGACGCGATCAAAGCCTCTGGCTCAGAAATCGTGACCGTCTCGCTGCGCCGTGAATCGACGGGCGGCAAAAGCGGCCGTGCGTTTTGGGATTTGATCAAAGCGTTGAATGTGCGTGTCTTGCCGAATACGGCTGGATGCCACTCGGTCAAAGAAGCGGTGACAACCGCTGAAATGGCGCGTGATGTGTTTGATACAGATTGGATCAAGCTTGAAGTCATAGGCCACGCCGATACATTGCAGCCTGATGTGTTTGGTCTTGTTGACGCGGCGCGTGAACTTGTTGCGCAAGGGTTCAAAGTCTTCCCTTATACGACCGATGATTTGGTGGTTGGTGAAAAGCTTCTCTCTATCGGTTGCGAAGTGTTGATGCCGTGGGGCGCGCCAATTGGTTCCGGTAAGGGTCTCAACAATGTTTTCGCTTTGAAAACGATGCGTGCCCATTTCCCGAATGTGCCGCTTGTCGTTGATGCGGGCATCGGTCTTCCGTCTCATGCGGCGCAAGCGCTTGAACTCGGTTATGATGCGGTGTTGCTCAATACGGCTGTGGCAAAGGCCGGCGATCCTGTAAAAATGGCGGAAGCTTTTGCGCGCGCGGTTGAAGCGGGGCGCTTGTCTTGTCATGCGGGGGCCATGGAAGCGCGTGATATGGCCGTGCCTTCAACGCCGGTTCTTGGTTTGGCTTTTTCGGAGTCTTGATATGTTTGATCCGTTTTATCTTCTCGTTGACTCAACGCGCTGGCTTGAACGCCTTTTGCCGCAAGGCGTGAAGACCGTTCAGTTGCGTATGAAAGATAAAAGCCAAGGTGAAATCACGCATGAGATTTTGCGGGCGAAAACTCTATGCGCTCAACATGGCGCAGCGCTGATCATCAATGATTTTTGGCAAGCGGCCATTGATGAAGGCTGCAGCTATGTGCATCTCGGTCAGGAAGATATGGAAATTGCCGATATTGGCGCATTAAAGCGCGCGGGCATCCGCATTGGGCTTTCAACCCATACGCCGGAAGAGCTAGATAAAGCTTTGGCTCTTGATCCTGACTACATCGCGCTGGGACCGATTTGGCCAACGCTTCTCAAAAAGATGAGTTATCCGCCGCAGGGTATCGAGCGCATAGGTGTTTGGAAAAAGGCGATAGGCAATTTACCGCTTGTTGTCATTGGTGGCATCACACCAGAGCGTGCGCCGCTTGTCTTGCGCGCGGGCGCTGATAGCGCCTGCGTGATCACCGATATTCTGACCAACGCTGATCCCGAATCGCGCACACGTGAATGGATTGAAGCCACCGCACCCTTTAGACATGAGGCACGATCAGGCTCTCAATGATTGGTGTCGAGGATCTCGAAATGAACCTCGACCGGCTTTCCATCATTGATGTAGAGAATATCTTGCGGGTAGACTTTGTCCCAGAAAAGCCCTTCAAATCTATAATGCTTAAGCGTCGAGTGCGCGGCCATCTTCAATAGCCCAACCGATGCGCAGGGTTTCACCGAGATTAAACGCTCGTCGATTGCTTTGGTTCGGTGTCTTCACCACAAATTCATCGCTTCCAAGAACTGAGGCGCGTAAGCGGATGTGGTCGCCCATATACATCACTTCTTTGATGCGTGCTTCGAACACGATGTCGGCATGTACGGGATCGATCGACACACGTTCGGGACGTATTGAAATAGATGTTGCTTGTCCGGCTGCACATTTGACAGCGAGCGCATCGAAAGTACCGCCCTTGGCTTCAATCCGGGCTTTACCATTTGTAATCGAAATCACGCGGCCGGAGATGCGATTATTCTCGCCCATGAATTGCGCAACGAAGCTGTTATCGGGCTTTTCATAAAGATCAGCAGGCGTCGCCACTTGCTGAATGAGACCGTCATTGAGCACCGCAATCCTGTCCGACATCGTCAGCGCTTCGGATTGATCATGCGTGACATACACAATGGTAATGCCAAGCCGCTCATGGAGATTTTTAATTTCATATTGCATATGCTCGCGCAATTGCTTGTCGAGCGCGCCGAGCGGCTCATCCATCAAGAGAAGTTTAGGTTCAAAAACAAGCGCGCGGGCAAGCGCGATACGCTGTTGTTGCCCACCGGAAAGTTGCGCAGGCTTGCGCGCATCAAAGCCGCTCATCTGCACCAGATCGAGCGCTTTGTGAACACGGTCTGCGATTTCCGCTTTGCCAAGATGTCTGACTTGCAGCGGGAAGGCGATGTTCTCGGCGATCGACATATGCGGAAAGAGGGCATAATTCTGGAACACCATGCCGAGGCCTCGTTTGTGAGGCGGAATATTGTTGATGCGTTCGCCATCAAGATAAATTTCACCGCTGGTCGCGCTTTCAAAACCGGCGAGCATCATCAGTGTTGTGGTTTTGCCCGATCCCGATGGTCCGAGCATCGTCAAAAACTCACCGCGCCCGATTGAAAGGTCGAGTGATTTCACGACAAGGTTTACGCCATCATATGTCTTATCAACCGCTTCGAAGCGGACAAATCCTGCGTCTGCGGATTGCGATGTTGCCATCGATTCTTTCATACCTTGTCAATGATGGCGAGGGCATAACGTCCTTGCCTTTTAAGTTTATCGTGATCGGAAGGGCGCGTGCTCTTCCAAGGATTTTATCTGATCGTTCGAGAATTCGACATTAGCCGTATCCGTCTCGATCTTCGTTTCAAATACTAGTCTTGGTGCATAATTCTTGTCTACTATCGGCCGGCGTCTTTCTCTCTAAAGAGCCAGTGTTCTCGAAGACGTGTCGCTCGTCCCAT
>CANGSG010000013.1 GCA_947456435.1 Hyphomicrobiales bacterium | reverse complement strand
TTCCGAGGCCTCAACAATATTCCAAAAGGGCCCCTTTTGATTGCTGCAAAACATCAATCAATTTGGGAAACATTTGCGCTTCTCAGTCTCTTTGAAGATCCCTGTTTTATCTTGAAACGTGAACTCGCTTTCATTCCTTTGTTCGGTTGGTTTTTGGCTAAGATGCGTAATGTGCCGATTGATCGTAAAGGCGGCGCGCGCACCTTGTTGAAACTTGTGAAAGCGGCGCATCGTGAAATTGATTCTGGCGAAGGCCGTCAGATTTTGCTCTTTCCCGAAGGCACCCGTCGCGCACCGGGCGCGCCGCCAAATTATCGTTTTGGTATCGCGCAAATTTATTCAGGACTTAATGTTCCCTGCCTGCCGATTGCTTTGAATTCGGGGGTCTATTGGCCGCGCCGTTCCTTGAAGTTGCGGCAAGGTACGATCATAGTCGATATTATGCCCGTGATTGAACCGGGCATGGATCGACAAGCGTTTTTCGGCTTGATGCAAGAGAAAATCGAAGAGGCTTCTGATCGTCTTCTCGCTGAAGCGTATCATGATTTAGGGCTTCCCAGTCACGCATGAGTCGCAGTTAACATGATATTTGAAAGGCTTTGATGAACGATCACGCGCCCTCGCTGATGATGCCCCTCTTGCCACCGCATGGTCGGCAACAGCGGATTGGTATTTTTGGCGGATCGTTTAATCCGGCGCATGCCGCGCATCGCCTTGTTAGCCTCACGGCACTGCGCCGTTTGAAGCTCGATGCGATCTGGTGGATCGTTACACCCGGCAATCCTCTCAAAGACAAAAGCGGGTTGCCATCAACCGCACAAAGAATAGCCACCGCGCGCTTGATTGCTGCGCATCCGAAAATTCGCGTGATCGCAATAGAGGATCGCCTGGGCAGTTCTTATACTTATGATTTGATTGTCCATCTTAAACAGCGCTCACCCGCTGCTCGATTTGTTTGGATCATGGGTGCCGATAATCTCGAGACCTTTCACCGTTGGGCCCATTGGCAGCGCATCTTAACGTCCATTCCGGTGGCGGTTGTTGATCGTCCGGGATCAACGAATCGAGCGCTTCATTCTCCCGCTGCCCTCGCCTTTAGCCGCTATCGTGTGCCGGAAACGGCAGCCTTAGCCTTCCCAACACGGGCGGCGCCCGCATGGATTGTTTTGCATGGGCCCCGCTCAAGCCTCTCGTCAACGGTGTTGCGCAGCCGTCATTGAATCGTAAGGTTTCAGGATTATGTTGAATTTTGCCGATGCTTCAGGCACATTCGATTTGACCTTGATAAAGGTTCTTGAATATGAGGATTGACCACTGACACAGCCTGTCCTGTCCACCGGCGCAAGAAAAAGCCGGTCCGCTGCCGCGAAAACGAGCCCGACGCGCGGCGCTATGGTTCAAGAGGTTTTAGCCATCCTTGATGACGCCAAGGCCGAAGATACGATCGCGATTGATCTGGCCGGTAAAACGGCACTTGCTGATGCGATGGTCGTCACGTCTGGACGCTCTAACCGCCATGTCAGCGCTATCGCTGATCAGTTAATTGAAAAGCTCAAAGGCGAAGGGCACACCGGTCTCCGCGTTGAAGGCATGCCGAATTGCGATTGGGTTCTCATCGATGCCGGTGATGTGATCGTCCATATCTTCCGACCGGAAGTGCGGACCTTCTATAATCTCGAGAAAATGTGGGGATCGGATCGTCCGGTCGAACGCTCCGTTTCTTGATGATGGTGTCGTGAAAATCGAAATTCTGGCTGTTGGGCGCCTTAAAGATGGTCCCGAGCGTGAGCTGGTCAGTCGTTATCTGACGCGTGCACGGGATATGGGCCGGGGCTTGGCCGTGACCGGCTTTGACGTTCTCGAATTTTCAGAAAGCCGTGCCGGTCGCCCACAAGATCGCAAAAGTGAAGAGGCGCAGATAATCAAGCAGCGCCTCATCGATACAGCTTTCATCGCGCTCGATTCCAAAGGTCAATCGATTGATAGTGAAGCCTTGACCAAGAAAATCGAAGTCTTGCGCGATACAGGGACACGGTCTTTGTCTTTCGTCATTGGAGGTGCCGATGGGATTGATCCTGCTCTTGTAAAAGAGGTGCAGGCGGTCATTGCTTTCGGAGCCGTAACATTGCCGCATCAGTTGGCACGCATTATTCTTGCCGAACAACTCTATCGATCGATGACTTTGATGAGCGGTCATCCTTATCATCGGGCGTGACGGGACTTAGTGCGATCATGCGCGGGCAGGACTTATATATTCGGATCATACGGATCATCATCGGATTAAGCTTGATGATGGGTCTTACTGTCTCGTCAGGTGTTGCATCCGATACAGCCATTGAAAAGACAACGCGTCAGCTTGAGCTGCAAGAAACCGAACAACTTCTTAAAAGTGGTTCTGAAGAACGCTCGCGTCTGCAGGCTGAAATTGAAACATTACGGAGTGATCGTGCCCGCCTCAATCAAAGATTGATTGAAACAACAGATCGTATTCGTGCCACCGAATTGCGCATCGGTTCGGTTGAAGAGCGCTTAACAACCTTAACGGAGTCTGAGGCAAAATCCCGCGCATCTCTTGAAGGACGAAAAGCCGTTGCCACCGATATTCTCGCGGCCCTTCAGCGCGTCGGGACCATGCCACCGCCAATCCTCATTGCTGATCCTGATCATGTTCTTGATACAGTCCGCAGCGCTATTTTATTAGGCTCGGTGGTTCCGGATCTCAAGGCCGAGACGGACAAATTGGCGGAAGATCTCGCCGCGATTGAAAGAATAAGATCATCGGCTGCAGCCGAGCGCGATGGGCTTGCGCGCGATGTGCAAAGTCTCGTGCGCGACCGACAAGACATCGCTCTGCTCGTTGAGGCGCGGCAGCGTGAGATTTCGGGCGCGGAAAGTCGCGTCGAAGAACAATCTAAAAAAGCGGAGGCTCTGGCCACCAAGAGCCAGACGCTCAAAGATTTGATTGGGCGCCTAGAGACCGAGGTCGATAGCGTGTCGCGCGCCGCGCGCGATGCGAAGACCGCCGCCGTGAAAGCCGACGAAGAAGTAAAAGCCGCCACCGATCCCGCCGCGCGTGATGCGCGCAATCGCATGGCGGCCTTGGCCTTTCGCGATCCGGCTCGGCAAGCGCCCA
This sequence comes from Hyphomicrobiales bacterium, assembly GCA_947456435.1. Classification (GTDB taxonomy): domain Bacteria; phylum Pseudomonadota; class Alphaproteobacteria; order Rhizobiales; family Beijerinckiaceae; genus CAIUPE01. The sequence continues at coordinate 20,998 of CANGSG010000013.1, read as the reverse complement.
AGGTTGGATTTGGCGAATTGAGGGGCCTTTTGCCTTTACCCGTTAGCGGGACCTTGATTCGCGGTTTCAACGCACGCGATCCGGTCGGGGGGTTAACCCGCGGTGTGACCTTTGAGGCGCGACCGGGTGCTTTGGTTTCTGCCCCCTCCGATGGGTGGGTCGCCTTTGCCGGTCCATTTCGGACCTATGGGCAACTTTTGATTCTCAATATGGGCGGCGGCTATTACATCTTACTTGCAGGCATGGACAGGATCAGCGTAAGTCTCGGTCAATTCGTTCTTGCGGGCGAGCCTGTCGCGGTGATGGGCGATCCGTCGAAGGACGCGCAGGCGCAAGCCGGTGCGAGTCCGGCTCAGCCTGTGCTTTATGTTGAATTCCGCAAAGAAGGGACACCGGTCGATCCAACGCCCTGGTGGTCCACTTTAGCGGTAGGGAAAGGTCGCGGATGATGCGTAAATTGGCCTATTTGCTCACGGGTGCCGTTTTCGGGGGTGGCTTGGTTGCCTTTGCTTTGCAGGGTGTTCCGGTCGGCACCATCAGCGCTGTAGCGGCCAGTTCCGAAACCTATCGCCAACTCAATCTTTTTGGCGATGTCTTTGAAAAAATCCGTACCGATTATGTCGAGAAGCCTGAAGATGCGAAACTGATCGAGTCAGCGATCTCCGGCATGTTGTCGGGATTGGATCCGCATTCAAGCTATATGGATCCAAAAAGCTTCAAGGATATGCAAGTCCAGACCAAGGGTGAATTTGGGGGATTGGGCATCGAAGTCACACAAGAAGAAGGCTTCGTGAAAGTCGTCACACCGATTGACGATACACCGGCATCGCGCGCGGGTCTTATGGCCGGCGATTTCATTGTCGAGATTGATGGCGATTCCGTTCAAGGCCTCACGCTCAATCAAGCGGTTGATCGCATGCGCGGTCCTGTGAATAGTGCGGTGAAGTTGCGGATTAGCCGTAAAGGTGTCGATTCATTCGACGTGAGTCTCACGCGTGAAATCATCAAAATTTCTTCGGTCAAATCACGTATCGAAAATGATGTGAGCTATATCCGCATTACACAATTCACCGAGAAGACGTCGGACGGATTGAAGAACGCGATTGATCAAGCCACGAAGACAATTCCTGCCGATAAGCTCAAAGGATATGTGGTTGATCTTCGGAATGATCCGGGGGGCCTTCTTGATCAAGCCATTGCCGTTTCAGATGCGTTCCTCGAGCGTGGCGAAATTGTTTCAACGCGCGGACGTAATCCCGATGACGCGCAACGTTATGTTGCGCGTTCAGGCGATCTCGCTGGTGGCAAGCCTGTGATCGTTTTGATCAATGGCGGTTCTGCATCAGCCTCTGAAATTGTTGCGGGCGCTTTGCAAGATCATAAGCGCGCAACCATCATCGGTACGCGGTCATTCGGAAAAGGTTCCGTTCAAACCATCATTCCGTTGGGACCAAGTGGTGCGTTGCGCTTGACGACGGCGCGGTATTATACCCCGTCGGGTCGCTCGATCCAGGCCAAGGGTATCGATCCTGATATTCAAGTTCTTCAGGACGTGCCGGACGAGATTAAGGGCAAGGACGAAACCAAAGGTGAAGCTGCTCTTAAGGGCCATTTGAAAAATGGCACGAATGAACAGGGTGGTTCATCGGCCTATGTCCCTACCGATCCAAAGCTCGACAAGCAGTTGCAATATGCCCTTGATCTCTTGCGTGGATTAAAGCCAGGCGATGTTGCCGGTGCGTCAAAGGCTACGACGCCAGCTAATTGATTATAGCGGAGCGTGGATCTGAATGATCGACGCTCCGTTCAAATTTCAAAATTGAGTTAACGGGATATTTTCCCTTTTCAACGATCATCCGCAGTCTCGCATCTTTTTTGAAAAAGAGACTGATCCCATGTCGATGTCAGACGCGACACGATTACCGTCGTCATTATTACTTTCCGAAGAGGCTGATGCTCGGCCGACATCGCAGCGGACGTTTTTTGCGCTCTCGATGTTCGGATTGTTCGTGATCACCATCAGCGCCGTCGTTATCGCCTGGCAAAGTGGGTGGTTTCGCGTTCCGCCATTACCGATTGCTACAATTCAGATCGAGTGGCCGCAAGACCCGCTTGTTACCGCTACGGCACATCGGACCTTATCCAGCCATGGATTGGCGCCGGCGCCGGATCCTCGTCTTATCGAGATCATTCCCGATGGTGTCTTACCGATACGCGCCGAGGACGGTGCGACACCTCTAAATGTGTACGCGCGACCTCTGCCCCCACAGGCAACGACTGACTCTAAAGTGCCCAGCGTTTCTCTCATTCTTCGTGGCGCCGGCATCGGACAATTGGCGACGTTGGAGGCTTCCTTAAGATTACCCGGCGAAATGTCTTTTGCCCTTTCGCCCTATGCGCGGGAGATTGATCGTCAGGCCGATGAAATCCGTGAGGAGGGGCACGAGGTCTTTCTTGATATTCCCATTATGGCGCGGGATCAGAATTTTGAAGACGCGGGCCCCAAAGCTTTGATCCCCGCAGCACCCGAGGCAGAGAATCATTCCCGCTTGAAATGGTCGATGGCGCGGGTCGCGGGCTATGCTGGGTTACTTGCGATTTCCGGAACAGACACTGCGATATCCGCTGATCTCAAAGACCTGCTTGCAAAGCAAGCCGACATCCGGGGGCTTGGCCTGATAATCGATTCACATCGGGCGCCTTCAGGTTCCTCTTCAGAGAATGAACACGCGAATATTGATGTTCTGATTGCTCGGGACACACCCGCAGCGCAAATTGATACTGCGCTCGAGCGACTGACTCAGGACGCCAAACGCGATGGATCAGCAATAGGGGTTGCGGTGATCACACCTCTTGCGATAGAGCGCCTGAAGAAGTGGAGCGAAGGCTTGACCGCTCAAGGCGTTCGTCTCGTTCCGGCAAGTGCAGTGTTGTTGCGGGCAAGGTCGTGAACATGCGTTACGAGGATCTCCCTTATCGCCGGAATGTCGGCATCATGCTCGTCAACCGAAAGGGTTTGATCTTTGTTGGTCAGCGCCGGGCCGAGGCAGGCCCCGAACATGTCGATGCTCAACATTCATGGCAGATGCCGCAAGGCGGAATCGACAAAGGCGAAGATCCCTACCCAGCGGCGTTGCGTGAATTAGCTGAAGAGACGGGCGTCACAAGTGTCTCGCTCATCGCTGAGGCGCCCCATTGGCTAACCTATGATTTACCCGCCGATGTTGCTAAGGCCGCGTGGAAGGGAAAATATCGCGGTCAAACACAAAAGTGGTTTGCCTTCCGCTTTGAGGGAAAAGACAGCGAGATCAATATTCTCGAGCCTCCCGGTGGACATCGACCGGAATTTGAGGAGTGGCGTTGGGCATCGCTTGACTCGTTGCCCTCGCTTGTAATCCCCTTCAAAAAGGCTGTTTATGAAGATGTCGTCGCCCTGTTTCGGTCTTTGATTGTTTGAAATAATCCAAATTTGAAATTGACGATGGTCAATCCAAGACCAATCAAGCCCATGCCGACCAGATCACTGATCGACAGTCTTTCACCAAGAACAAAAATTCCAAGTACAAGTGCACTCGGTGGAATCAAAAGCGTGACAAGCGCGACTGCGACAGCGCCTGAATTATTCAGGACGCGAAAATATATCAAATAACCAATGGCAGTGCAAAGAATACCAAGTGCTGCGATACTTAAGATCGCATCACGAGGCGGCATCGCGAGCGTCCAAGGTTGATCGATTACCCAGGAAATCGGAAAAAGAATAAGCGAAGCTGAAACTGTTTGCCCGAAGGCTATTTGCATGGGCTTTAAATTCATGCGCGCAAAACGGCGTCCAAATATACTTGCTGACGCATAAGATAACGTTGCCGCAAGACAGGCAAGTTCACCCCAAAGATTATTATCGGTACCCAGAATAAAGCCGGGTCCGATGAGAATGATCACGCCGAACACACCGAGCACAACGCCCAAAATCCGATTGGCGGTTAATCGCTCATCCTGTGTTGCATAATGTGCGATGATAATCGCAAAAAGAGGAGTCATCGCATTGATAATCGACGCCAATCCCGCATCAATCTTGCTTGTGCCGTAAACAATCAAGCTCATCGGAATGACGTTGTTTATAATCCCCATGCCAATAAAGGCGCGCCATGTTGCGAAGCCCTTTGGAAAGGGCGCGCGAATAGAGGCAATGATGAGGCCCAACACCAAAGCACCCAGCGCCACGCGGGCAAATACAATCGTGAACACAGGTACCGATAAGACCGCCACCTTCATGAACAGATAGGAGCCGCCCCAAATGATCGAAAGACCAATGAGCAAAGCCCATTCCAGCGGACCGATAGATGTTCTTTGCATAATACATCCGAAAGTTGATCAGCGGACCTGATCAACCATTCCTATACATTTAGGCGGTCGGGGACCACCCGAAACCGATGAAGGTTATGAAGCTTTTATCGTAACGCCGCGTAATTCCGGCGTTGATCAAGTTTCAGGGCCGTGAGAACAAGACCATCATACCCGTAGATATCACCCAGCCGGCGAAGTTGTCCGTCGTCACCCGCGATGACGGTGAAATAGGCGAGATGAACAGGGAGTGACTCGTTTAGTTTGATCACGCGTTCATCGCGACCGACATAGGATTTGAGAGCGTCCTCAGAATATTTCGGATCCTGCAGAACAAGTGCTGCGAGAGCAAACGGATTCTCGACACGAACGCAGCCATGAGAATAGGCGCGATCGACATTCGCAAAAAGCTTTCGCATGGGCGTGTCATGAAGATAAACGGCGTGATCATTGGGTAAGTTAAACTTTACGAGGCCCAACGCATTACGCTCTCCTGGGGGTTGGCGAATGGCGATGGCGTCACCATTTTGTGTGACTTCGTAACCTGACCTCTCAGCGTAAGTCGGGTCTTCCGCTAATTTAGGCAGAAATTCATTGCGAATGATCGACTCTGGAACGTGCCAGCTCGGATTCACAATCAATGAGTTAATCGCAGCAGAAAAGATCGGCGTTGCCGTATCCGGCTTTCCCACAACCGTGCGTGTTGTATGCACCACCTCGCCATGCCGGATCAATTTCAGATTAAATTCCGGTAGATTAACGAAGATATGATCCGACCCTAATTCAGGCGGCAACCAACGCCAACGTTCCATATTGACGATGAGATCAAAAGCGCTCGGCGAGGTCATACTGACCATTGCCGTGGTCGTGCGGGTTTTTTGCGCTGGTGTCTTCACTAAGGGGTCAGCGTCGCTGAGACTTCCCGTGGTTTCGCGCAATTCAGCCAACCGGGCTTTCAGCAGTTTATAGCCCTTGTGTTGGGGCTGATAGGTTTCAAGCCGATCACCGACATTTTCGGCGCCCATCAAATCCGTCAAGACCATGGTAGGGCGTGGAATCAAGAGTTTCGGTGTGATGAGCTTTGAAAGGCGGATCGTATCAATCCGCGCACCGCGGGCATCACGAGCGTATGACACAGCGCTTGCTGATAAAATCAATTCCGCTTCAGCAATTTTGCGAGCGTTGGATTCAGTTACCGCGACGAGGGGCGCGGGATAATCTCCTGCATCCAATCCTTCATCATCAGCGCTAATTAAGCGACGTTGTAAGCTCTCGCGACGTTCATTCAATGCGTCGCCACCAAACCAAAGCGGTAGATCATTACGCGCCGCATAGAAGCTAAGAAAATTTTCGCGCTCCGCCTTCGACCACTTCATCATAACCGCCGGCAAAGAGCCCGACATTCTGATGCGACCAATTTCTTCAACAATGCGGCTTACGGGAAAGACCGCCTGCTGTACCATGTCGCTCGCTGGACGCGCCGCTAACTCGTCGGCATGAGCTACGCGTTCAGCGCCTATAAGAAAAAAAGCGCTCATCAAAAGAGGAAGGGTTGATGCAAGGCGTTTCATGCGGCATCCCCATAGGCGGGCGGGTTAATGTTAAGACTGACCTGATCGGCATGATCGATCTCTTCGAGACGCCGATAGAGTGTGGAGCGACTAATGCCGAGCGCGCGGGCGACCGACGAGACCGAGTCGGGCTTCCATTGCAAAGCAACGGAAATGACGTCTTTCTCAATCGCCGCCAATGACCGCAAACGACCTGTTTGATCGAAGATTGTGATGGTTGCCGTTGCCGGTTCTGTTCTGTGTGATCGGATTGGCAAAGGGGGAACCACGAAGGACCGTGATTCAAACTCTGAACCTGAAAGATGAACCGGAACGCGATGTCGTTCAGTCGTGATGGCGCCGTTGAGGGGCATCACGGATGGCGCGAGCATATTCGTCAATGATACAGCAATACGTTCAAAGCTGGCCGGGACCAGTGAAAAATCCTGCGCACCGGCGGCTATGGCGGTAAGGGCTGAGTCGAGCGCCGCGGGCTTCACCAAGACCATGATCGGGATTCGATAGCCGGCCGCACGGAGCCTTGTGATCACCGCCATGCCGTCGAGATCGGGCATGACAAGATCAAGAAGCAGGGCCGCAATGGACGGATCGCGATGCTGCATGATCATGCTGAGGGCGTCTTCGCCTGAAGCAACAAGAACCGATTCATGGCCCATTCGGTCGACCAGTCGTCCCAGATGGATCCGGTGAACCGGATCATCCTCGACGATCAAAATTTTACGCTTCATACCAAAGGGCACTCGAATGAATTTCTGATTCGGTTCGAGTGTGGCGGTCTTTGGTAAAGGCCGCTTTAATGCCACACCGCATCGGCGGCTTTTTTATTGATCGGACTCGGACCTCTTTGTAAGAACAGAGAGAATATTCCAAATCTTAACAAAAGATGGACAAATTATGCGCTCGCTCATTTCGCTTCGACGGGACATCCACTTCGCCACAGCCGCCGGTTCTTCGGCGTCCGAGGATGAGGCCCTTGGGGTATTGCCGGAGTGGAACCTGGCTGATCTCTATCCCGGTCTCGACTCAACTCAATTAAAGACGGATTTTAATTGGGCAGAGAGCGAAGCAAAAAAATTCGCAACGCTCTACCGCGGTAAGCTCGCCACTCTCCTTCAAGATCCGAAGGCATCGACTTTATTGCACGCGGCGATTGTCGCTTATGAAGCGATCGACGACCGCTTGGGCCGTATCCTCTCTTATGCGGGCCTTGTCTATTCAGGCGATACGACGGATCCTGTCAGAGCTAAATTTTATGGCGATACGCAGGATCGCGCGACGACGCTCAGTACCGAGCTTTTGTTCTTTACGCTTGAGCTTAATCGACTCGACGATGCGCTCCTTGATAAAGCGGCGAGCCAAGCGCCCCTTTCGCATTATGCGCCGTGGCTGAAAGATATCCGGCTCGAAAAGCCCCATCAGCTCGACGATAGACTTGAACAAGTGTTTCTCGAAAAATCTGTCACGGGCGCGAATGCTTGGAATCGTCTCTTCGATGAGACGATGGCCGCTTTGCGTTTTGATCTTGATGGCGAAGAACTCACGCTTGAACCGATCTTGAATAAATTTCAGGATCCAGATGAAAATGTAAGACGACGCGCGTCAGATTCATTAGCCAAAACTTTTCGTGCGAATCTGCGCACCTTTTCTTTGATCACGAATACTCTGGCCAAAGACAAAGAAATTTCAGATCGCTGGCGTGGCTTTCAAGATATTGCCGATAGCCGACATCTTTCCAACCGGGTCGAACGTGAGGTGGTTGAGGCATTGGTGAGTGCCGTGCGCTTGGCCTATCCACGCCTTTCGCATCGCTATTATGCGCTCAAAGCCAAATGGTTTGGCAAAACACAACTCGATCATTGGGATCGCAACGCGCCGCTTCCGAAGGTCGATCAAAAAGCCATTTCTTGGACGGAAGCGCGCTCTATGGTTCTAGAGGCCTATCGTGATTTCTCGCCTCGTATGGCCTCCATCGCCAATGATTTTTTTGATAAACAATGGATCGACGCGCCGGTGCGTCCGGGTAAAGCGCCCGGCGCCTTCGCGCATCCGACCGTGCCGTCCGCGCATCCCTATGTGCTCGTCAATTATCTTGGTAAGCCGCGCGATGTGATGACGCTGGCGCATGAATTAGGGCATGGCGTTCATCAGGTGTTAGCGGCAGCGAATGGGGCGTTGATGGCGCCGACGCCTTTGACATTGGCTGAAACAGCATCCGTATTTGGCGAGATGCTCACCTTCCGCCGGTTGCTCGATCGCACGACCGATAAACAACAGCGTAAAGCCATGCTCGCGGCCAAAGTCGAAGACATGATCAATACAGTCGTGCGGCAGATCGCGTTTTATAGTTTTGAACGCGAGATTCATGAAGCGCGCAAAGGGGGCGAGATCACCGCCGATCACATCGGTGAAATATGGTTGAAAGTGCAAACCGAAAGCTTGGGGCCGTCGATCCGGTTAGGTGATGGTTATGAAACCTTCTGGACTTATATTCCGCATTTCATCCACTCGCCCTTCTATGTCTATGCATATGCTTTTGGTGATTGCCTAGTGAACTCGCTTTACGCTGTTTATGAGAACGCCGCTGATGGCTTTGCCGAGCGATATCTCGCCATGCTTGCAGCGGGTGGCACGAAGCATCACGCTGAGCTTCTTGCACCTTTCGGCCTTGATGCCCGTGACCCGGCCTTTTGGCAGGTGGGCTTGTCGCTGATCGAACGAATGATCGCCGAACTTGAGACCATGGACTGAACGATCCGGCATCCCGGAGTTTACGTATAAACTCGCGTAACCTCCGGATGAGTACAATGAATAACAATGATCCTGAACGAAATCGCGTGTCTGGCCGAGCGCTGCGTTATGCGCGTGTCGCGACCAATATTGGCGGTGTTGCCGCGCGGATTGTAGGCGGTCGCTTATTCGGCCTTGAAGGCGTTGATGATCGCAATGCGGCGGCACTTACATCGGCTCTTGGGGGATTGAAGGGCCCTTTGATGAAGGTTGCGCAATTGCTCGCAACTATTCCGGAGGCGCTGCCCGCCGATTACGCCACGCAGTTGGCGTCATTGCAGAGTCAAGCGCCGCCTATGGGAGCCGCCTTCGTGAAGCGGCGCATGATCGCCGAATTGGGCACTGAGTGGCGAAAGCATTTTTCTGATTTTGATCTGCATCCCACGGCGGCAGCGTCGCTGGGGCAGGTTCACCGCGCGACCGATCATAAGGGACACGCGCTCGCGGTTAAACTGCAATATCCTGATATGGCGTCTGCCGTTGAAGCCGATCTTACGCAGCTTGACCTTTTGTTTTCATTGCATCGACAATTTGATGCGGCTGTCGATACCCGCGAGATTGCTAAAGAAATCGCAGCACGCATTCGTGAAGAGCTTGATTATCGTCGCGAGGCGAAACATGCCGCACTCTATAAAAATATGATGGTGAATGAAGAACTCGTGCGCATTCCGGCAATTCGTTCCGATCTTTCAACCGCGCGACTCCTGACAATGGAATGGCTCGAGGGACGAAAAATTCTTGACTATAAGGATGCGGATCGAACTGTACGTAACCGCTTAGCGACCGCGATGTTTCGCGCGTGGTGGCATCCTTTCAGTCGTTTTGGCGTCATCCATGGTGATCCCCATCTTGGCAATTACACAGTCTTTGAAACAGAAGGCGAAGCATCGGGGATCAATCTTCTTGATTACGGCTGTATTCGCGTTTTCCCCGCCCGCTTCGTTGGCGGCGTTGTTGATCTATATCGCGGGCTTTTGGACGATGATCGGGAGCGTATTGTTCACGCCTATGAGACATGGGGCTTTCGCGGTCTCACATCCGAACTGATCGATATTCTTAATCTCTGGGCGCGTTTTATCTATGGTCCGCTTCTTGATGATCGGACACGGACAGTTGCCGATGGATTAAAGCCCGGCGACTATGGTCGCAAAGAAGCCTTTGCTGTTCATAAAGCGCTCAAAGAAAAAGGACCCGTTACAATTCCACGCGAATTTGTTTTCATGGATCGCGCAGCGATCGGATTGGGCGGCGTGTTTTTACACCTTGATGCGGAATTGAATTTTTACCGCCTTTTTAATGAGGCCATCGAAGCTTTTTCGAGCGATGAGGTTTCCGCGCGACAAGCAGCGGCGCTTCACGATGTTGGATTGACCGCCTGACGCGTGCATAAGAAAAAAGGGGCCGGAAACCGGCCCCTTGAAGTCAGGAAAACAGTCAGGGACGAGCCGGGATTGGACTGCATCTCGTTCCGAGAGGCTGGGGGGCAGACTGGTCGGAACCAATCCAACCCCGGCGTCGAATGTGAAGATGATCGAGCAGTTTGGCGCTCAAAAGACCAGATTGCGGCAGAATCTTGATTTTTTGACCGTGCTATAATTTTCTTTTTGTCTTGAAGCTGCGGGCAAATCTGCTGATGATAACCTCCTAAAGCGTCAGGGGGGGGTGAGCATTGGACGGCGAGAGCAAGACAGTACAGTCATCCATTCTTCCTTGGCCCACGAGCGCAACCGCACCTGAGTCCGCACGCGTTGTTTTTGATCGCAAGGAATTGACGACCCTGCTTGGCGTTTATGGTCGCATGGTTGCTGCTGGTGAGTGGCGCGATTACGCGATTGATTTCATGAAAGACCGTGCGGTCTTTTCTGTCTTCCGCCGCTCAACCGAATATCCGCTATATCGAATCGAGAAAAATCCGAAACTTGCGCGGCGGCAAGGCGCCTATGCTGTTATCGCGCCCGCTGGCCAAGTGTTGAAGCGCGGGCATGAACTCGATCGTGTCTTACGTATTCTCGAAAAGCCCGTATCGCTCGTGTCTATTTGAGACGTGAAGAGAGCTAACAAAAAAGCCCCGGCGAACCGGGGCTTTTCATTATTGTGTATCAGTCTCGATTAGTTGTTGTTGTTCCGCTGGCCGAACAAAGCGAGCAAGAACTGGAACATGTTCACGAAGTCGAGATAGAGCGTCAGCGCACCCATCACCGAGGCTTTGCCCATCAGCTCCTTGTCGCCAGCAACGTAATCATATTCGTCCTTGAGGCGTTGAGTATCCCAAGCCGTTAAGCCTGCGAAGACCAAGAGGCCGAGTACATTGAGGCCGAACTGGAGAGCCGAGCTCTGTAAAAAGATGTTCACGAGCATCGCGATGACAATGCCGAACAAGCCCATGACCAAGAACGAACCAATCGCCGAGAGGCTGCGGCGTGTCGTGTAGCCATAGAGCGAGAGCGCACCGAATGCGGCGGCTGTAATCGCGAAGACCTGCACCACGCTACCAACTTTATAAGCGATGAAGACTGTCGATAGTGACAGGCCCATCACCGCCGAATAAGCGAGGAAGGTTCCCATGAGAGATGAGTAGCTCATCTTCTCGAACCGGAACGACATGAACAACACAAAGCCAAGTGGTGCGAGCATCACCACAAAAGCGAGCGGCGATGTGAGAAGACTTGCTGTGACGCCTGAGATGTAAGAGCCCCACGCCACAAGCGCCGAAATGCCGAGCGCGAGCGTCATGTAGTTGTAGATCCCCAGCATGTAAGACCGGAGACCGAGGTCATACTCCGCAGCGCCGACTCGCGCGGCGCCTGTAGTCCAAGCGGAGGCGTTGCGATCGTAATTTACCATTGTATTTCCCTTTTTCCGTCTGTAGTTCGCGACCCAATGATCGCGACACGCAATTAATATGCGTTTAATTTTGGCAAAAACAAGGGCATGTCACGGCGCGCGTAAATGCCGCGCCGGTTTTTCATCAAGCACACGCCAAGTGCCAACAAGACCTAAACCGATCGCGAAGAGAACGGCGAGACACGCTGTCGCAATTGGGTCGCCCAGCGGCCATGTGAACGCCGTTCTGAATGCGAAAGCGACGAGGGCCCAAGCCGCTAAAAGGCCTGCAATCAGACCAAAAAAGCTTGCGGCGAGGCTAATCATCGCGAATTCCGCCAAAAAGGCGGTCAAGAGACGTAACCGCGTCGCACCGAGCGTTTTCAAAATGACAGCATCGCGAATGCGGCGGCGCTGGCTGGCACCGACTGCGCCGGCGAGCACTAATATACTGGCCAGAATTGTAATTCCCGCAACGCCCCTTATGGCAATCGCCAATTGATCAATCATCTCCCGCACAGAGTCGAGCGCCTCGCGAACCCGAATAGCTGATATCGCGGGAAAAGCTTCGGCGGTGTCGACGAGGAGTTGCGCTTCGCTTGCAGCACTTCGCGTAACGTTCTTATCCGTCAATGTGGCGATATAGCTGACCGGTGCGCCTTTGAATGTATTGGGTGAGAAGACCAGAACGAAATTGATCCCCAGAGATTGCCAATCAACGCGGCGCAGATTGGCAATTTTGGCCTGCAGCGATCGTCCCAAAACATTGACTGTAATCATATCGCCGAGGGACAAACCTAAACCCTTCGCGATGTCTGCTTCCAATGACACGAGCGGCGGGCCGGCATAATCTGCAGGCCACCATTCACCATCGACGATGCGAGACCCTTCCGGGATAATTGATGAAAATGTGATGCCCCGATCACCATCGAGCACCCAACGGGCATTTTCTTCTGCAACAACCGTCTCAGCGCGCATTGATTTCACTTCGGTAATACGACCGCGCAGCATGGGTACATGGGAGACGCGCGTTTCAGGTTGCTTCTCCTTCATGAACTGATCGAAAGCCTCGAGATCACGCGCGGGAATATCAACAAAGAAAAAGCTCGGTGCTTTTGTTGGTAGACCTGACGAAACGAGTTGAACAAGATTATTTTGTGTTGCGCTGATGGCGACAAGCAATGTCACGCCAAGCCCGAGTGCTAATGTCAAAGCGGGCGTGATCGTACCAGGGCGATAAATATTGCCCAAAGCCAGCCGCAATTCTGTCCGATGGGGACGCGGTGCTTGCCGTGCCCATCGCATGATCAAGGCAGCGACACTTCGTAAGAGGAAAAAAGCGAGACCCATGCCCAAAAGCACAAAGAGAGTTATCAGCTTTTCGCGTGATGCGAAAAGAACAATGCCGAATAAAGCCAAGCCCACCATCGCTGTCATAAGCTGATAGCGACGTTTTAGCTTTGTTTGATCGCTCATGAGATCGTCGCGGAAGAGAATCGCGACGGGCAAATCATGCGCGCGTCCTAAGATCGGCAAGGCAAAAGTCGCAGCTGTCAGTAATCCATAGAGCGCGCCCAGCGCGAGCCGATCAATATAGAGATGTGGCGCAATCGGAAAAGGTAAAAGACTAGAAGCTAAAAATGACACGAGGTAGGGAAGTGATGCCCCAAGTGCCAAGCCGATAGCCGTTCCTAAGCCGGCGAGCATCATGATCTCAATGAAAGCGATTTGAAATATCGTTGATCCGTTTGCACCAATCGCCTTGAAAATAGCCATGGTTTTACGGCGCCGATCAATATAGGCGATGACGGCATTGGCCACACCCAACCCGCCAATGATCAAAGCCGTCAATCCAATTAAACCAAGATATTGCGAAAAGCGTTCGATATTTCGTGTGAGTTGGGGCGAGACATTATCACGACCCCGAAGTTCGAATCCGGCTTCAGATAAAATGGGCGTGAGCTCAGCACTCACTGCGACAAGACGATTTTCTCGTGGGTCATCAAGTAGTACGCGGTAAGCGTAGCGAATGAGGCTTTCAGGTTTCATCAATCCGGTTTTTTCAAAAGCCGCACGGCTCATGATCACGCGTGGGCCCAGTGTAAGGCCGGCGCCAATACGATCCGGTTCTTTCACAAGAACCGCGCGTAGCTCGAGTGTTGCATCGCCAAGCGCAATGCGATCGCCCGTTTTTACACCCAAGCGCGCGAAAAGCGCGGCATCGGCGGCTACACCGAAAACACCCCCTTTTTCATTGGTGATGTTTTGAAGGGGTAACGCAGGATCAAACACAGGTGCATCGAGAAGCGGATAGGTTTGATCAACGACTTTGAGATCTATAAGCGCTGCCTTTTGTTGAGCGCGCGCCATTCCTCGAAGACTGATGATTTCTGTTACTTGCCCTTTGGCTTGAATGAGCGTTTTTTCTGTCTCATTAGCGGGTCGATGCATACGCGAGATCACAAGATCGGCACCGAGCAATGTGCGCCCTTCAGCGGCAAGCCCATCTGTCAACGCGCGTGCAAGAGAATCGACGCCTACAATCGCTGTGACACCCAACGCAATGCACGCAAGAAAAATTCTGAACCCTGATAGCCCTTGTCGTAAATTACGAAGAGCGAATTTGAGCGAAGCCGCATTCATTTTTTAGCGGTCCTTCGCAATAATTTTACCGGAGTTAAGTTTAATCGTTCTATCACAGCGCGCCGCAAGGCGCAGATCATGCGTCACTAGGACGAGGGTCATATGTCGGTCTTGTCTTATACTAAAGAGAAGGTCGATGATCGTTTCACCGGTTGCTTCATCAAGATTGCCAGTCGGCTCATCCGCGAGAAGCAGCGTCGGATCAGGCGCCAGGGCGCGCGCTATTGCGACACGCTGTTGTTCGCCGCCCGATAATTCTGATGGATAATGTGAAAGACGGTCTTTCAGCCCAACGGCTTCCAGTTCGCGCTTTGCCCGGTTGAAGGGATCACTATGGCCTGCGAGTTCAAGCGGTACGGCAACATTCTCAAGCGCGGTCATTGTTTCAATGAGGTGGAACGATTGAAACACGATGCCGATATGACGACCGCGAAAACGCGCGAGCTCATCCTCGCTCATCGTTTCAATACTTTGACCGGCAATGATAATATGCCCGGAGCCGGCTTGTTCCAATCCGGCCATGGCCATGAGCAAAGTTGATTTGCCGGAGCCAGAAGGCCCCACAAGGCCAACAGCTTCCCCTTGATTGATAGTGAGATCGATTCCATTCAGGACATGGACGCGAGAGGCGTCACGCCCTAATTCAATGTGAAGTGCTTTGACTTCAACCGCCTTGACCTCATTCGTCATTCTGCCGATCCTGCCGTCATGTCATTTATTAATTCATCTGTCACTTATGGTGCCCTTAGCATTTTCGCTATGCCTGTCCGCGCGGGACTGATCGTCGCGGCGCTTTGTGGCGCGCTCAGTTTTGCCTCATTTGCGTGTGCTGAAGGACGATCCGTGCATCTTGTGGCCTTAGGAGATAGTCTCACGGCGGGATATCTTTTGCCGCAAGACAAGGCTCTACCGGCAGTCCTTGAGACATTTCTCAAACAAAAAGGTCGTATAATCACGATCACCAATGCGGGCGTGTCTGGCGATACAACGGCAGACGGACTTGCGCGCCTTGAGTGGAGCATTCCTGATGGTGTGTCTGGTGTGATTGTCGCTTTGGGCGCGAATGATATGTTGCGCGGTCTCGATCCGACAATTCCGCGCACAAATTTGACGGCCATCCTTGATCGTCTGAAAGCGCGTGGATTGCCAGTTTTTCTTATCGGTATGCGCGCACCGGCCAATTATGGCCCTGCCTATGCGCAAGCCTTTGATTCAATTTATCCTGATTTGGCGAAAGCCTATGGCGCACCGCTTTATCCCTTTATGCTCGAGGGCGTCGCGGGGCGCGCCGAGCTTTTATTGAGTGATGGGCTTCACCCAAATGTGAAGGGTGTCGAAGTAATTGCGCGTCAAATTTTGCCCCAGCTCGATGAATTTGTGGCATCGCTCCGCTAGCCATCTGTCATAAGCCTGTCATAGTTATAAATTGAGTGCGTCACTAAGTTCGGCGCTTGAGGAGTTGTCCATCGTGTCCATGCCTTACCGTCCGCTCGGTCGCACCGGCCTTTCGGTTTCTACAATTTGCCTCGGCACGATGACATATGGCGAGCAGAACACGGAGGCCGAAGCCTTCGCCCAGATGGATTATGCGCTCGATCATGGCGTGAACTTTTTCGATACCGCCGAGCTCTATGCGATCCCGCCCAAGGCTGAAACGCAAGGCCGCACCGAAACCTATATCGGGAACTGGTTCAAAGCCCGCGGGAACCGCGACAAGGTCATTTTGGCGTCCAAAGTCGCTGGCCGCGACCGTGGGGGGATGACTTGGCTCCGCAAGGACGGTTCCTCGCCCGAAGTCACAAAAGCACAGATGATCGAGGCTCTTGAGGGCAGTCTGCGTCGCCTCCAGACCGATTGTATCGATCTTTATCAGATCCACTGGCCAGACCGGCCGATGCCTTGGGGGTCTAACCCGACAATGTTTCGGGCGCAGGCCTATGAGGGGTCGGAAAATTCGATGCTCGAGGCGCTTGAAACGCTTCAAACCTTTGTAAAACAAGGAAAAATTCGGTTTATAGGACTTTCGAACGAAAGTTCATGGGGCACGATGCGATTCTTGCAGCTTGCCGAAAAACACGGATTACCGCGCGTCGAGACTGTCCAGAACGCCTATAATCTCCTCAATCGTACTTATGAGACGGGCCTTGCCGAGATTTCAATGCGCGAACAGGTTGGCCTTTTGGCCTTTTCGCCACTTGCTCAAGGCTATTTGACCGGAAAATACATCAATGGCGCCCGTCCGGCCGGTGCCCGTTCGACTTTATTCAATCGCGGTCAGCGCTATGAGACGCCCAATGCCGAGCCTGCCATCCGCGCTTATGTCGATTTAGCCCGTGAAATTGGCTGGAAACCGGAAGAATTGGCCCTGTCATTCGTCAATTCGCGCCCCTTTTTGGGGGCGAATATCATTGGGGCCACGACAATGGATCAGCTTAAGATCAATATTGCGGCGATCAGCAAGAAGATGACCGACGAGCTGGAAATCCGGATCAATGCGATCCATCATTGCTTTTGTAATCCCTGTCCGTGAGCTGCTTCGCAAAACTGTCATGAATTTGTCTTGGACCACAGTTTATGGATGGACTGGACCGAAATTTTCCGCATGATGTCATGCGGGGGAATGCGGAGGCCGGAGCTTTGACCGTTCCTGCCGCCGGGTCAGGTTCCGATGGGCGGACCTGATAAAATAACGGAGGGGTAACCTTATGGTCGATAAGAAAAAGTTGAATTCGACGGTCGCGACGCTTGAAGCGGCGGGCTCGTTTACGCGCCGCGTACTCTTGAAGGGTGCAGTGGCAGCCGGTGCGGCAGCTGCGGTTGGTCCGTGGTATGTCAGCAACGCGCTCTCGTCTTCGGGCGAGTTGAGCCTCTTGAACTGGGATGACGAGCTTCCCGATCCCGTGATTCCGGATTTCGAAAAAGCGACAGGCATCAAGGTCAAGACGACGCCGTTCTCGCAGAACGAAGAGCAGATCAACAAGCTCCAGGCAGCTGGTGGCGATGGCTTCGATCTTTGCCAGCCGACGCATGACCGTGCGCCGCAATTCAAGGATCTCGCCGTTCTCCAGCCTTTCGATGAAAAGAAGCTGACACTCGACAGCGTTCTTCCGTCGATGGTGAAGATTTCTGACGGCTTCTGGCGTTGGGATGGCAAGCTTTATCACGTGCCGCACACCTGGGGCTCGGAAGCAATTTCATGGCGCACCGATCTCACCAAGATCGAATATAAGACACTCTCTTATGGTTCGCTCTGGAAGGACGAATATAAGGGCAAGGTGCAGGGTCGTCCGCACTCGCTCCTCCTCGGCATTGGTCTCTGGATGGATGCGACAGGCCAGTTGAAGTCAAATCGTATGCTTGATGCCTATAAGGACGAAGCATCGATGAAGGCGATCTATGACAAGCTCTTGAAGTTCGCGATCGAACATAAAGCTTGGATCAAGCAATTCTGGGATTCAGCTGACAACACGAAGTCGGGTCTTCTCGAAAACGGTGTCGTCATCGGCCAGACTTGGGATGGTCCTCCGCTCGGCCTCAAGAAGGCAGGTAAGCCTGTCTCCTATATGGCGCCGCAAGAAGGTGCGATCACATGGCTCGACGGTTGGGCAATGTCGAAGGGCGCGAAGAACGTCGAACAGGCTTATGCTTGGTTGAAATATGTTCACTCGAAGGAAGCATCGGCAAAGGTTGCTGACGGCTCAGGTTATAACCCTGTTGCCAAGGGCGCTGATGAACTCCTCTCGCCAGCAGCGAAGAAGAACTTCCAGGAAGCCTATCCTGAAGACGCGTTGTCACGTCTCTGGCAGCGTCCGCTCGAGCCATCATGGTTCGCCGAGCTTCGCACGCAATATGCCGAGAAGTTCAAAGCAGCTTAATTCTGCTTTGTCTCAATCATCGAACCCCGGCGCCCAGCGCCGGGGTTCTTTTCCGCCGGTCTGCTTTTTGATCGGCGCCGTGTAACGAAATTAATGGATGTACAATGACGGCCGCTGTTGAGATTGATCACCTCACAGTCCAATTTGGACTTTTTACGGCGGTGAAAGATGTATCGCTGCAAATTCGCCAGGGCGAGTTTTTTAGCTTTCTAGGCCCATCGGGCTGCGGCAAGACAACGATCTTGCGTGCGATTTCCGGTTTTCAAGAGCCTACGCAAGGTGCCATTCGCATCGGCGGTCAAGATATGAGCGGCATTGGTCCGAACCAACGCCCCACCGCCTTGATCTTTCAAAATCTCGCTCTCTTCCCTTTAATGACGGTTGCCGAAAATATCGGCTATGGCCTGCGCGTGCGCGGCGTTGCGAAAGCGGAACGTGATCGTAAGGTTGATGAACTTCTGAATCTCATTGCGCTGAGTGATCAGGGCAATAAGAAAATTGAAGAATTATCAGGCGGCCAAAAACAACGTGTCGCGATTGCGCGTGCTCTGGCCGTTGAACCAAAAGTGTTATTGCTTGATGAGCCGCTTTCCGCACTCGATTTGAAATTACGTCAACATATGCGCAACGAATTGCGTGCGATCCAACGTCGTGTGGGTGTGACCTTTATCTATATCACGCATGACCAAGGTGAAGCTTTGACGATGTCTGATCGCATCGCCGTTATGAATCGCGGCAAGATCGAACAGATTGGGAATGGGCGCGATGTCTATGAACATCCCCAAACCTCATTCGTCGCCGCATTCGTTGGCGAGAATAATGGGTTTACCGGAACGATTAAAAACGTTTCTGGGGATCAGGCCGAGATTGAAACATCAATTGGCCGCTTGGTCGGTATGAATAAAAGATCGCTTGCCGTTGGCGCGAAGGCAACATTGTTTGTTCGTCCGGAATTAATGCAATTCGGCGCTGAGGGCGAAAACAAGTTGTCAGGCATGGCGGCGGATGCGGCCTATGAAGGCATGACAACCCATCTCACGATGAAGGCTTCTGACGGATCGAGCGTCGTTGCGACATTGACCGGCGCCCCGGCACGCGAATTTCCGGCATCGGGCTCTCCGGTCTCCTTCGCGTTCTCGACACGCGACGCGATCATCCTGCCCGCGTGAGTGCTTGAACCATGTTGAGCTCCACCGGACATCCGTTCATCTTCCTGCTCCCGGTTCTGGCGCTGCTCATATTTTGGGTGATGGCCAAATTCGAACCGAAGCCAGTCGGCGTTACTAAAAAAAGCTTCTTTCAACGCAACGGAACGCCGGTCGCGATCTATCTGATCGTGGCCGTCACTTTCTGGGCGCTGTTTATGATCGTCTTGCCGCAGCTCTTCATGGTCGAAATGTCGTTTCGCCCAAAATTGCCGCCGGTCGAAATGGGCGGCCCGAAAGATCTCTACACGTTCGAAAATTATCATTATTTCATCTACGGCTCGACGACGAGCAGCGACGCGATAAATTGGGTTCACATCAAGGCCTTCTTCCTAACGATTCTCGCCAGTCTTTTGGTGGCCTTGTTTAATTTTGCGCTTTGCTATCCGCTCGCTTTTTATATGGCGCAAGTTGCACGCCCCGCACGCGTTCGTTTCCTCTTGCTGCTATTGATCGCTCCTTATTGGGTCAATGAAATTCTGCGCGCCTTTGCCTTCCGAATTATTTTCTCGAGTGGTGGCCTCATCAATAAAATGCTGCTTGGCGCCGGCTTTGTGGATCAGCCCATCGACTTCATCGGTAACGATATCGCGCTCTATGCGGGCCTTGGTTATGCTTACATGTTGATGATGATTTTCTCGCTCTATAATGCGATTGAAACACTCGACCATGCGCAAATCGAAGCCGCGCGCGATCTCGGCGCTCCATGGTGGCATATTCATGCTTTCATTGTTATTCCGTTCGCGAAGCCTGGCATTGCGTCAGGCTGTACCCTCGTTTTCATGCTGAGTGCTGGCTCACTTGCTGCGCCGCTTGTCCTCGGCGGGCCGCGTTCGCTTTGGTTTACGCCCATTCTCTATGATCGCTTCTTTCAGGCGTTCAATTGGCCGCAAGGCGCGGCCTATGCATTTATTCTGTTGCTCGCTTGCGTGAGCTTCGTTCTGCTCGTCTTGCGCTTGGGTCGCCTCTCTCTCGGGGAGATAGCGAAATGAGTTCACGGACAATCATGAATATTATGTTGGCCTTTTACATGGCCATCTTCTTCGGGTTCTTGTTTGGCCCGTTGATTGTGATGGGTATCTCCTCCTTCAACACATCGACCTACCCGCAAGTCTATCCCATTGAAGGCCTAACGCTGACCTGGTTCGATAAGCTCCTGAATGACCGCGATATGGTTTATGGGATGAAGAACAGCCTCTGGATCGGCATGTGGGTTGTTTTGCTCTCGGTGCCGCTTGGTCTCGCGGCAGCGATGATGATGAGCCAGATCTATTCGAAAGCGCGGTCCTTCTATTATGTGATCGTTGTCTCTCCCGTGCTGACACCAGGCGTGATCATCGGAATTTCGACGGTTGTGTTTTGGCGTGATCTCACAACGGCGACAAACTCAAAATTTCTTTATGACGGCGTGTTTCTCGCGGTTCTAGGACAATCGAGCTTCATCTCCGCCTATTGCATGTTGATGTTCATGTCGCGCTTGAATCGGTTTGATCGCGCACAGGAAGAAGCAGGCCTCGATCTCGGCGCCTCGCAAACGCAAGTGTTCTTCCACATTCTGCTGCCCTTCTTGCGGCCGGCTATTTTCTCTTCGGCAGTCTTGGCGTTTCTGTCGTCCTTCGAGAATTACAACACGACGACCTTCGCGATCCTCGCCGATAAAACGTTGACCACAGTGCTCGCAGGTCGTGTTCGCCAAGGCACAACGCCGGCTATCAGCGCCTTGGCTGTTTTGATTATCGCTGTGACAATTGTC
>CANGSG010000012.1 GCA_947456435.1 Hyphomicrobiales bacterium | reverse complement strand
TTGTATTGTCACCGAGGGGAAATGGACTTGATTGTCACCGAACCTATGAGGCGTTGTATTTGGGAGCAATCGTCATCACTGAAGAAACGCCGATCAGTCCATTATTTGATGACCTTGCAGTAATTTATGTTACCGATTGGGAGATACTGAAGGATGTAAACATTCTGAGAGAATGGAAAAGTCGTTACCTTGAAAGAACCAACATGGACCATGTATGGTCAAATTTAAACAGTCATCGATACATCACTCATGTTCGCTCATATCTTAGCAAATAGACGATTTAGCTTTCTCTCTACTCATTCCTTCTCGACGGAGATTTCGTACCCATGCATTTTTAGCAACGCTTTTTTCTTGGCAATTTGAAGATCATTCACGATCATCTCGCGGCACATATCTTTTGTAGAAATTTTTGGCTCCCAGCCAAGTTCGGTTTTAGCTCGTGAAGCATCTCCGAGAAGCGTTTCAACTTCCGTCGGCCGGAAATACCGGGGATCCACTCGAATAATCACATCACCGATTTTAAGGCCAGGTGTGTCATGTCCTTTGAGGCTGGTCACAATTGCATATTCATTGACGCCGGACTCCCGAAAGTCGACGCCTATGCCGAGGGCCTCAGTCGTCCAGCGAATGAAATCTCTAACTGTATATTGAACACCAGTTGCGATGACATAATCTTTTGGCGTTCCTTGCTGCAGCATTAGCCATTGCATGCGAACATAATCTTTTGTGTGACCCCAATCACGCAAGGCATCGAGATTACCGAGATAAAGGCATGACTCAAGTCCTTGCGCAATGTTGGCCAGACCGCGCGTGATTTTACGAGTCACAAAGGTTTCGCCACGACGAGGACTCTCGTGATTGAACAGGATGCCGTTGCAGGCATAGATGCCATAGGCCTCACGGTAGTTGATTGTAATCCAATAAGCGTAGAGTTTAGCAACGGCGTAGGGGCTTCTTGGGTAAAAAGGAGTTGTTTCCTTCTGAGGAACCTCTTGGACGAGACCATAAAGCTCACTGGTGCTGGCTTGATAAAAGCGGGTTTTCTTCTCAAGACCTAAAATGCGGATTGCTTCAAGGATGCGCAGCGCGCCTAAGGCATCGACATTGGCCGTATATTCCGGACTTTCAAAACTGACCGCGACATGACTTTGCGCACCAAGATTATAGATTTCATCGGGCTGTGTTTCTTGGATAATCCGGATGAGATTGGTTGCATCTGTTAAATCCCCATAATGGAGAACAAAGCGCTGTTCATTGACATGAGGATCTTGATAGATGTGATCAACGCGCTCTGTGTTAAACGAACTTGAGCGGCGCTTGATCCCATGAACGATATAACCCTTTTCAAGAAGGAACTCGGCGAGATAGGACCCATCTTGACCTGTGATCCCGGTAATAAGGGCTATTTTTTGTTTTGACATTTGAACTGAAACTCACAAAAACTGATACGAACTCAGATTGATACTTAAACGCCTTCTCTCAACAGAAAATCTTGATAGGCCAAACTAAGCCCCTCTTCGATCGGGACTTTGGGACTCCACCCCGCGGATCTCAGTCTTGAGCTATCCAGAAGCTTACGCGGCGCACCGTCTGGCTTTGAGGAATCAAATGTTAGATCGCCCGCAAAGCCAACAATCTTTTTAATGAGTTCGGCAAGATCACGAATGGACACATCCGACCCAAAGCCGGCATTCAAATGACTACGCATGGGTTCGATGAAACTATCATACTGGGTCTTGGGCATATTCATCACAAAAATCGATGCTTCCGCCATATCATCGACATTCAAAAATTCGCGCCGCGGCTTTCCTGTACCCCAGATTATGACATCTGATAGTCCTTTCATCTTCGCCTCATGAATGCGGCGGATCAAAGCGGGTACTACATGTGAATATTCGGGGTGATAATTATCGCCGAGGCCATAAAGATTAGTCGGCATAATAGAGCGGTAATCAACGCCATCTTGGCCATATTGCCGATTATAACTTTCGCATAACTTTATGCCCGCAATCTTTGCCAAGGCATAAGGCTCATTTGTCGGCTCCAGCTGACCGCTCAAAAGCGCTTCTTCCTTCATCGGTTGATCAGCAAACTTCGGATAAATGCAGCTTGATCCTAAAAACAAAAGCCGCTTTACCCCTGATGACCACGCCTCATGAATGACATTTGTCTCGATCATTAAATTTGAATAGATGAATTCGGCGGGTAAACTGTTGTTGGCATAAATTCCGCCAACTTTAGCAGCTGCAAGATACACCTGCGCCGGACGCTCTTCTCTAAAAAACTTTCGAACGGCAGCTTGGTCGGTCAAATCAAGTTCGGCACGTGTTCTTGTAACTATCGTGCATGAAGTTTGCGAACTCAACGCCCTATTTATCGCTGATCCCACCATACCGCGATGGCCCGCAACAAAGATTTTATCCGCAGCCATAGACACCCTCATACAAAACACAAAAACTCTGAAACAACGCTGTATCGCCAAATAAAAACGTTAGGTGTGTGACCGAACCATCCCTCGGTTTAACATTTGGCACCATTTGCGGATCAAGATGCTGAATGGCTACCACCCTTCCCCTCAGTTATTCGACCAGATGATTTGCAGGCGAAAAAGATTTTCGATTACCTTTTTGGCTTTGGCTGACGAACGCACTCTAGGGGCTAAAACCTATAGAATGCTTAAAACAACATCGATTTGTTAAAGTCGGGCATGAGCGGCCTGAATTAGGGGTAAGTAATTGAAATAAATATGAAATTTATTTAATCTCTGTTGTTGTGAGCTGTATTTCGAAAAAAGCGTCCAGACACCCCCAAAAGTCAGCCATTATGGCGAGGCCGAAACATGCGCTTCTCGAGCACAACTAAAACGTGTGTTAACCAAATCTAAACGCATCTTTGACGTGTCCCTTTAAATTGCATATGCTTAAAGTTGTTGAAATCAGACGGTTTCAACAGACGTGGCGTCGAGCCCCTCCGGATTAAAAAAGGTCCCGTTTATGCGGAAAATCATCGATATTCTGTGGAAACGCGAAGCTGAATCGCCCAATTTGATGGCGGGTCAGGCTGCGGAGGCTGCGTTCGCCCTTCTCGATACGGCCGAGCCCCAGGCTCCCGACCTTATGACCGGCCTCGATTCCGTCCAGAAGCTTGGTCAGGAAAACGAATCACTCCGCCTCCTCTTCCTCGAGGCGCAGCGCAAAGTCGACGAGCTCGAGAAGCTTAAATCCAGTTTTTACGCCATCGGCGAGCCGCTCAGCCGAAGCCTGCTGACCCATGAATCGCTGAAGGTTGAGAATGCCGGCTTCCGCTCGGGTCTCGTCGAGGCCCGCGGCACAATCACCCTGCTTCGTAACGAAATCGCGGCCTTCGAGCGTCGCGTCGACGAATTGCAGAATGAACGCCTCTCGCTCGGACAAGATATCCGTCTGGCCCGTGAGACCATCTCAGGTCTCGAGACAACCCGCGCGGAGCAGGAAGACGAAATTACAGAGGCGCGTAGCCGGTTGCTCGAATTCGAGCGGCAGATGCTGCACGCGGAAGAATATCAGCGTTCGCTCGAGTCCGACCAGCAAGTCGCTCGCGACATGATTGTTACGAAAGATGCGCAGATCGCGCAGTTCAATGCCGACATCACGCGACTGAATGAATCAATCGCGATGCTTGAGGGCGAGAACATCAATCTCGGCCAATCGCTTGCCTCGCGCGTTGATGAGTTTAACCGCACGTCTCGCCGCCTCGCAGAAGTTGAAAGCGAATTGGATGGGACGAAAAATCGTCTCAACCATACACGTCAATTGCTCAACGAGACGAAGAACGAACGCAAAGCCCTCGCCGACCAAATCGACGAAATCACGGCACAAACACAGGCCGAAAAGATTTCGCTCAATATGAAAATTGATGCGCTGCAATCGCGTGCAACCTTGGGTGAACGGCTTCTTACCGAAGCGCGTAACACACTCATCGCCAAAACCGATGAATTGCGCACAGCCGAGCGTCGGATCGTTGAGCATAATGTCGCTGTCTCGAGCTTCGAACAACGCCTTGCGAAACAAAAATCGACAATCGACGGGCTTGAGCGTCAGGTTCGTGAGCTCGAGCAATCGCGCGTTACTTTGATCGAACGCGCCAATTCGCTCACGAAGAATTTGAAAGCACGCGATACCGCCTTGGCAAAACTTGATGACCGTATTCCGGTTCTCATGGGCCGCATCGACCAGCTCGAAAATCAGGCCGAGTCGAACCGTGCAACATACCAAGCCCGTATTGATGAATTGACCCAAGCTCTCGAGACGGAACGTATGGCCCGTGCTGTTGCTGAAGGCGCTCTCGAAGCGGCCCGCAAAGAACGGAGCTCCCTCCAACGCGAGCTCATCCGGTCGGAAGGCGCGCCGCGGATTACGGAAGTTGCCGATACGGTCCTCGACCTTTCAGGTAAGCTCGCACCTTCGCCACAAAGTGCCGACGGCACAACAGGCTAATAGCTCGACAAATCTATCATTTCAGAGGGTTGTAAGTGCCCCCCGGGGCCGTGGCGTGGGGCAAAAAAATTTGTTCCCAACCCGTTTGGGCTCTTAACAAATCATCAGGAAATGCTGCATAAATTACGGGTTAATCATGGTTGGTTTCCCTCGTTTTTGTAGAGCCCATGTATTCGGTTGCTGAAAAACGTCGTCGCAGTGGTCGCGTCTATTACGTGGTTTACCTCGGAAACCGCGTAGTTCTGATGACCTATCATCGCCACACCGCCATGGCCTATCTCGAGATGAATGAGCAGGCCGCGAGCTCAGCCGCTTAATCTCCGCCTTTTATCGGTCTGCCCGACGCTTCTGGTTGCTTTTTTAAAGGCGCCCGCGTTTTATAGTCGGCAATTGAAAAACTGATTGGGAGGGTCCTCATGCCAAAAGCCTATATGATTTCTTGCTATCGCGAGATCAAAGATCCCGAACGGCTTCAGGCTTACGCAAAGCTGGCGGGGCCAGCCATCATGGCAGCCGGCGGAACCTTCCTAGCGCGCGGTACGGCCGCAAAAGCCATGGAACATGGCGTGAAAGATCGCACTGTCATTATCGAGTTTGACTCACTTGAAAAGGCGATGGCTGTTTATGACAGCCCCGCTTATCAAGAAGCTATTCGTGCTTTAGGGCCCGATGCTGTCAATCGTGATATGCGCGTCGTCGAAGGCGTATAAGTCACGCAGAATTTTATTGCGCGAGAACCGTAACGCTGATGCGGCGATTACGGGGGTCGAGTGGGTTTTCAGGATAATAGGCTTCGCGATCCGCGACGCCTTCAATTTTGACAAACCGTTTTTCGTCGATGCCTTGCTCGGTCAAGAAGCGGCGCGTTGAATCAGCGCGCTGCGCCGACAAGCGCCAATTATTCATTTTGTCATTCTGGCTATAGCCGAAGCCGTCGGTGTGACCACGGATAGCAACTTTGTTTGGCAGATCTTTGATCGACGCTGCAACGCCCGCCATCACTTCCTGAGCCTTGGGCAAGAAATTCGTTGTGCCAATCGCGAACATTGCAAAATCGGCTTGATCGATAATCTCGATACGAAGACCTTCCTTGTCCCGTACAAATTTCATCTGTCCCGCGATTTTCTTCAAATCCGGATTTTGCTCGAAAGCGGCCTTTACTTCTTTTTCGATCTTCTCGAAATTTTTCTCATCAGCTTGAGCAGCGGCCGCTTTCTTTTGCTCTTCGCTCATCTCTTTGCCTTCACCGGCCTTTGTATCTTTACCTTCGGACGGCTTATCCGCCTTGCCTTCGCCTTCAGCATCACCCGTTTTCGCGATCGAACCTTTGTTTTGGTTCTCGGCCGTCTTCACGCCTGAACCTTCGTCGGGCGTTGAGCCACCGGCCTTCTTGCCGTCCGTCGGGCCTGATTTACCAACTTCTTCGTCATTCTGATCGGTGCGCGTTTGCACACCTTCCGGCGCCTTGTTTCGATCAACTGATTCTGTTGATGCAACCGGCACAACCGTTTGCATGGTGCTGTTCGCAACCGCGGCTTCAGGGAAACCGTCGCGTTCATTCGGCACATGGCCCGCGAGAAATCCGCTCGTTCCCGTTTGATCGCTTAATTGCAAAAGGCTTGTTTTCTGGCGGAAATATTCACCAATACCTTTACGACGCTCCGCATTGGTTGAGCCCAGCAACCACATCAACAGAAAGAACGCCATCATCGCGGTCATCATGTCAGCAAGCGCGATCTTCCACGCGCCACCGTGACCGCCGCCATGACCGCCGGCGATCTTCTTGATGATGATCTCTGGTTTTGGTTCGCCTTCGGGTTTATCGCTCACGGCGTTGCTCCTGTAATTTTAGGAGTCGTTTTTTCACCATCTTGAAACAACAAAGTCATGCTGATGCGTCGATTACGAACATCAAGCGCGTCTTGCGTATTGTAAGGCTCAGTATCAGCGACACCTTCAACGCGAGCGATCTGTCCGTCCGGAACACCTGCCTTTTCTAACAATTGCCGCGTGCTCTCGGCGCGTTCGGCGGAGAGAATCCAATTATTCATCTCTCCATCAAGCGCATAAGCGAGGCTGTCAGTGTGGCCGCGTATAACCACCTGGTTGGGTAAATTAGAAATGGCTTTTGCCAATTCGCCAATGAGTGCGGAGGCGCGTGGCAGAACACGAGTTGTTCCCACCGAAAACATCGAAAAATCGGCTTTATCAACGATCTCAATTCGCAATCCGTCTTTGACTTTCACAAACTGAACCTGATCGGCAATTTTGGAGAGATTGGAATCTTTTGAAACCGCTTCAGTGATCTGCTTCTGCAAAGCTTCGAAGTTTTTTTGGTCCATTTCAGCAGCGGCTTTTTTTGCAGCCTCATCGGAAGCGCCGCCCGCATTTTTCGTTGACGAACTTTCACCGCGTTTAGGTTGACCTTCTTGAACCGTCGCATCTGACCCTTGCGACCCTAATTCATTGTCATCCACAACACCGCCTTCGGCAGGGCCCTTGGCCATCCCTGCGCGGCCTTCGCCTTCTTTGCTTTTGCCATCGGGTGATTGAGGACCTGACGGTCCTTCGTCACGATCATTGCCGCCCGTCTCTTTTGTCGGGGGCATGACATTGACGACGCTGGTCTGACTAATTGAGTCCGGCAGACCCTCGGGGCTAATCATCGAACGACCGCCCAAAACACCATTCGATCCCGCATTGCTCCCCATTTTTAGGAGAGGCGTTTGCTTGAAATAATCAGCAATCGATTTACGGGCGTCTGTATTGGTTGAACCCAAAAGCCACATGAGAAGAAAGAACGCCATCATGGCGGTCATCATATCCGCGAGCGCGATCTTCCACGCGCCGCCATGACCGCCACCATGTCCGCCGATATGTTTTTTGATAATAATCGGCGCCGGCTTTTCGACTTCGCCGGCCGATTCCTTATCCTTCTCGGCTTCCTTCTTGGCGGCCATCGCTCATGCGCCTTTGATTACTTGCCGCGCAAGCCGTCGAAGACTTCACCAAAATCAGGCTTGTTAGCATGGCTCGAAATGCCCGCGCGCGCTGCTTCAATAACGAGCGGCTGCGGATGACCATGGAGCGTTGCCACAATCAACTGTTTCACAACGAGATAGATTTCGCTGTCTTCATCAATCACTTGCTTTAATCGATTGCCGAGCGGCTCGATCACGCCATAGGCCAACAACACGCCCATGAACGTACCGACGAGCGCTGAACCAATAAGCGCACCAAGAACCGCCGGTGGTTGATCGATCGCGCCCATGGTTTTCACAACGCCCAACACGCACGCAACGATGCCAAGGGCCGGGCAGGCACCCGCCGTCGAGGCGAGCGCTTCAACAGGCTTCATTTCATGGTGGTGATGGGCTTTGAGCGCGGTATCGAGCACCTCTTCCACGGCATAGGGATTAAGATTACCCGACGAGATCACCATAAGACGGATTGTATCCGTGATCATATGGATGAGGGTGTGATCCTTCATCAGCTTCGGATATTCGCCAAAGATCGGGCTGCCTTCCGGGCTTTCGACGTGAGATTCGAGAGCAACCGGGCCGTCCACGCGAAGGATCTTCAAAAGCTTGGACACAAGAAAAATAGTGTCGAGATAATCCTGCTTTTTATATTGAGGGCCCTTGAAGACTTTACCAAAGCCGCCGGCAACGCCCTTGATCGTGTCCATACCGTTGCCGACGAGCATAGCGCCCACCGCAGCGCCCCCGATGGTGGCAAGCTCAGACGGCGCCGCGTGAATGATCGGCTCGAGATTGCCTCCATGGACAACGAACACGCCGAACACGCACCCCATAACGACCACTAGGCCAATAATACTAAACATAGAGAGCCCCACTTCACCCGGATACCGACTCCGGCAGGCTTATCCTGCCGACAGATACCGACGCACAACCATAGGCCACGCGCACCACTCCAGCGCAACCTCTACAAGAAATATGCCATTATTGTGATAAGTCTAGGGCGCGAAGCGGGAATTAAGTCCCGATCATGCCGTCATTTTAACCCATTCAGGGCGCGGGCTGGGTCTCTTTAGGCAAAATCAGCTCAAAAATGGGCTTGAATTCTTCTTCTTCCGCCGGTGTCCAGGTCTCAGGCTTCAGAGGAGAGGTGCTCGCCCGCATCCCGTAAACATAGACCATCAGCGCCTTTGAGGACTTGTAAACACGAAGCTTGTCGTAATCCTGCCCCTTCAAAAGACTTCTAAACAAAGGCTTTTTATTTCGCTTGGTCTGCAGGTTTTCGTAATTGCAGAGATAATATTGATAGGATTCAAGCAATAAATCGACATCGGATATCTCAACCGACGCAATGAATTTGAGAGTGTTTTCAATATAGCGGATGATGTCGTCTGCGAGCTCGTCCGTGCTGTAGAGCGGCTCAAGCGCATTCGCATAGATCGCTGCAATGTCTTCCGCCGGCGCGTCTATCGATAAGAATTTGCGGACCGCCTGCACGGCAGTCAATTCAAAAACATATTGCGGGGGAGTATTGACGGCCGCCATGCCCGTTTCCGAATTATGCCCTAACCGGGCGGCTTCCCAGATCTAAACTTCTCGATCCACGCGGCGGCCCGATCCTGGGCTTTGGCGGCATCGGTCACGGCGAGCTTCTTGGTTAATTCATCACGCCGCTTCCGCGCCATCGAGTCACCAATTGCAACCGCTAGGCTAGCCCAATAATACTCTTCAACCGAATTTTCAAATCCGAAGTCCGGTGAATAGCTCTTCGACATGGCAAAAAGAGCCGGATTAAACCCCGCCTCTGCATTTTTCTGCAGGCGCTGCCGACTCCAATCAAGGACTTTTGGCCAATTCGGCGTATCTACCGACGACAACATCAGCTTTCGGGCAGCAAATGCCTTTTCATGACCGGCCAGCGCGGCAAGCGTGGTCCACCGCAGGGCTTCGAGATAATTCTGCGTCAATCCGACGCCATGCCAGAAAAAAAGCCCAAGGCGAAACTGGACTTCAACATTGCCCGCCTCGGCCGCCTCCTTCGCTAATTTCACCGCATTATCAAAATCTTTAGCGAGAATAAGCGTATCGAGACGCGCCACGGGATCATCGGACGCGCGGCTAACGACAGGAAAGAGGCCAACACCGACCAAAAGAACCAACGCAAAAACTTGTCTCAGCATTCCGCC
Organism: Hyphomicrobiales bacterium; assembly: GCA_947456435.1. GTDB lineage: Bacteria > Pseudomonadota > Alphaproteobacteria > Rhizobiales > Beijerinckiaceae > CAIUPE01. Next base: position 14,560 of record CANGSG010000012.1, on the reverse strand, counting down.
ACGCAACCCACCAACTGAACTTCAATCGATTCTCAGCATAAACAGTGCCACTCGCGAGCGGAAGCACAAAGGCCCGCGCGCCGAAGGGCGAACGGGCCTGAGATGTCTTTAATGTCGTGTCAGCAAATATCGCGTTAACGGATCACGGTGACGTTTGAAGAGTAGCCCCCGTGCTGGCAAGGCTGACGCCATTTGCCGCAGCCGATTGAGTGGGCGTCGTCGATGAAGAGCCCGCCCCAGCAACCGAACTCCCCGATGCTGCTGCCTCTGCCGGTGACGATTGCGACGCCCCCGTTGATTGGGCTCCCGATTGCGCTTGAGCACCCGCCCCCGCCGCCAAAGCGCCCGAAGCGACGGCAGCCGAACCCGCTCCGTTTGCGGAAGCTTGCGCGGTTGAAGGAGACGCGGGTGCTGGTTGGGTGGGGGAGGCAGGCGTCGAGTTCGCCGAAGCAGGCGCCGCGACATCCTTCGTCTTTTGAGGTGTTACATCCTGCGTTTTTGGAGATGCGGCATCCTGAGCTTTAGGAGTCGTGACATCCTTCATCTTTGGCGCCGTCACATCCTGAGCTTTAGCAGCCGATTTTTGACCGGCATCAGACAAGTCCCCATTGGATTGATCTTTTTTCATATCGTGATTTTGATCTTTTGAATGAGGTTCCTTTGATTGTTGCTGCGCCTGATCCGGCTCAGATGTCTTTTTCTTATCGTTGTTATCATCAGCCCCCTCGCGTTTCTCAGCTTTTTTAGCGTGAATGTCCTCCGAGGTTTTGGGTGCTTCGCCTTGCTTATCTAAACCGGCATGATGGTCGTGTTTCGGCGCGGCTGTTGGGGCATCACTCACCATACTCGGATTTGTCGGTGCCGATGGTGATGAAGATGATTGTGTTTCTGTTGTTCCCGAACCGCCCGCTTTCGTTTCAGCGACAACAGGCACGGTGGTTGCGGGTGTATTTACGACGCCCTTTGGAGACGCAGGCGTCTGTGAAGTTGTTGCCGTGAGATCGACTGTCTGTGCAGGCAATGCCGTGGTTGACGGCTGTGTATCCCGGTTATGCGGAGCCTTTGCCGGACGTGAGATGATCGTTTCAGCCGTAACTGAAAGCGTTTGATTGATTTCAACCGGCGCCTTTGTCGATGATGATGCAGGCGTCGACGTTGTTGAAACAGGCGTTGGCGCAATCGTCAAAGCTGCGCCTCCCGCAACACCCACCGCGTGAGCTGTAACCGGCGGCACACCAGTACCTGTGATAATCGTTGTTGACCCCGTCAGAACGACTGCACTTACAAGCGCATCAGAGGAATTCTGCGATAAAGTAGCGCCTGCATTCAAAACGGCTTGATCCACAGCAACGAGCGGCGTGGCGGAAGCTTTGTTATTCGTGTCTGCATTGGCTTGTTGATTGGATTTTTCTCTCTTTTCATGATGCCCTCCATTCGACAAAGCCGGCGACGAAACGGGTATTGTGTTGTTCACAACCACAGAAATCATTTGGCTGATTTTGATAACCTCGCCCGCCGCTGGTGTTGGCAAGGGCGATGAAAATGAATACGTGATACCCAGTCCTTGTCCGGAAGACGTCGCACTGGCTTGCGTCATATTTGTTGTCGCAACCGTGCCGGCAAAGGCACCGCCGATGGCAAGCAAGGTCGATTGGCCATTTGTGGCAACGCCAACGCCAATCCCATAAGTAAGATCGGCTGCTGAAAGCGTATTGCCATTACCGAAATGATTTGTGGCGTCATGCGAATGAGCATGCGGGTTTCCAAATGAAAATCCCACCAAGCTCATCCTGAAGGAAACCGAGATCATTTGCTCAACAATCAAACGACCTGGCACTTCTGGCGGAAGGGGAGGTTCAGTTCCACCACCACCTGATGAACCACCACCTGATGAACCACCACCTGATGAACCACCACCTGATGAACCACCGCCCGATGACCCACCACCTGATGACCCACCACCTGATGAACCACCGCCCGATGACCCACCACCTGATGACCCACCACCTGATGAACCACCGCCCGATGACCCACCGCCTGATGACCCGCCGCCCGATGAACCACCACCTGAAGTTGCGCCCTCATTGATCGACCCATTTTTATTGTCGTCGATCATTCGCACAGTCGCACGCCGTGGCTTTCGATCGCCACATTCATTTCGCGCCTGCCGCGTTAAAATCAGTGACGGCAGAGTCACGCTCTCGCACGGTGGAACTTCTAACCGTGGCTTCGCAAAAGCTTCAATGGGAGACAATAAAAGATTTGATGAAATGATTGCAAAAGCGATCACAGCATAACGAGTTGATGAACGAGACATCGCAAAGCCTTCCAAGGGAGCGGCAACGCAATCGATCGGCAAAACTCTCCCGATGGCGCACGCGATAGCGCGTGCACCCGACCGAATTGCCTGAAAAAAGGGGAGCTGCCGGTCGTGTCAGGATCGACAGACGTGAGTCATCAACGCCTCAAGGCGTTGCTGTTGCACTGGCTGTTGCACCACCAGCCCCAGTCCCTTGTGCATTTTGGCCCGGCGTTGAGGCTGTAGTCGTCGAACCCGTTAGCGCGGATGATTGCGAGTTCGATGATGCGGCATTGATCTGCGTGTGAGCATCAGCATTGGCGCCCGAAAGTGATGCCGAATGCCCATCACCGGTGGTTATACTTTGCCCACCCGATTTTCCCGATGCTGTTGATGAACCGCGGCCAAGAGCGACGTTTGTGGGATTGCTAAAACTTGCTGAACCGGAATGGCCCACACCCGAACCACCTGCCGCTGAAGAACCTGCCGAGTCTGTTGAACCGGCAATCGCGTACGATCCGGAAGCGCCTGCTGCCATTGTGCCCGTTGTTCCGGTCGTCGATATGCCAGTCGCTGATCCGTAACCAGTTGATCCAGCAAAATTCGGTTTAGAAGACGCTGCAAAACAAAAGCTTGTTGTCGCAAAGATCGCAAGAACGGCAAGCGATGAGTAAAAACCAAATCGCAACAACGGTGATGACACGCGATCAGAACACAGATCGCTCGATACAAACTGATGCGAACAAATTGTCATGGTATCGGCTCCACAATGAAGAGGCGAAAAATCCATCCGAAACTAAAATAATCGGATGCGATGAAGGGGCTCCTGCAACGAAAAAACGCTGCAGGAGCCTTTCAGTCGAAAGCTCAGAGCTTGCCAGCTGCAGCTTGACCGCCGCCGCTTGCGCTGCTTGAACCCGAAGCCTTTCCACCATCAGCCGAACTTGCTGATGAACCGGACATGCCCCCACCGCCTGCAAAGGTCGCCGTGCCGTAACCGCCCGACGATGCGCCAGCAACACCCATACCTGCACCACCGGCGTCAGCTGCGGCATTACCGCTGGTCTTTGATTGGCCGCTCGCATTGCCACCGGCATTGGTGTCAGCAGCTTTTGCTGTCGACGAAGTTATGTTGCTGCCGCCAGCCGTACCTTCGCCACCTGCAGAGGCTTTAGCGCCCGCTTTACCGCCTGATGTGCTACCAGCTGATGTGCCGACCATGCCGCCGCCACCCGAAATACCCGCAGCATAACCAGTTTGCGAATAGCCAAGACCACCACCTGCACTTGCAGCCGAGGCGCCAGACGCGCTGCCCGTGCCTTTGCTCCAAGCCTTTGTTTGATTATTCGAATTGCCATCGCCATAGGTTGTGCTGATATTCAAGCCGTTAGCCGATGCTGCCGCCACTCCGAGAGCAAGCGCCGCAACAGCGCCCGCCAAAACATATTTAGAACGGGAAATAATAGTCCGGGACATAGAAAATCTCCGTTGTTGCGACAGCCGCTCCCGATCCCGAAATTGATTCAGGTCAAGGCCGGACTGTCTGATGAAATTAGAAGGAACTAGTCTGGTATTTGAGCGAACCCTCTGAGAGAGCCGCCTTGCTTCGATATAGCTTCCGCCCGCTACGAGATCATGATGGTTTGAATTCGTAGCGATGATTGCGGACGAGAGGTCTCGCTAGTTTAGGAGCCGCTCATCGAATTGTAATGATTTGATTGACGTCATATTGGAGCGTATAGAATGAATAAGAGACGATATGATTTGAATATTTTTGTGATAGAATTTTCAGGAGTAGCCGCGTGATTGTTCGACTGTTTAGCGTCTCTCTGCTTTTTATTTTTGCGTTGATATCTTTCAAGGCTCATGCATTCGAAGATCGGCGCACCGTCGAATTTATGATGGAGGGGTGTCGTTACCATGCTTTGAAGCCCGCGCCCGTTCGGGATGCCGAATGGACACAAGCTTTTCAATGCCGCGATGCCCTTAAAATTATTGTGGCTAACGGGCGTATACAGCCAAAATTTTTGGCCTCATGTATTCCTGATAATATCCAAGAACATGATATCGCCCGCGCTGTGGTTCAAATTCTCGATCGTAATCCTGAGCGTTTCAAAGAACGCTTCGACATCAGGGCCACTGCCGCGTTGCATGAAGCCTGGCCGTGTTCAAATTAAATCTATGAATGGCCGAAGCGTAAGCTACGGCAACATAAGGCCCAAATTGACTAATTGGGTTCTTAAATCATTTTGATCGATGGGTTCAGCATCCAAATCGGATAGATCAATGGTCGGGGGCATGACCAGACGCCCCTTACCCGCAAGCGCCGAAAGATCACCAAGATTCGGGAAGAAGTAGGGCCGTTGTTTGGTCACAGGCGGTTCAGTTGCGGGACCAAAATCAGTGCCCGTGGCAACAACTTTCATCGGCAAGAGTTTACTGCCCAATCCAATTGAATCCAAGGTCGCCGAAAGCGATGATGCCTGGGTGATCGTTAGATTAGCCACTTGATTTTGAGTGGCTGCATAAATCGATTTCAATAATCCGGTTGAGGCAAGCGTCTTCAGATTCGTTGAAATCGTAAGTTGCTCGGCAGCATTTGATGAAACCAAAGACCCAATTGAATCAGCAATCGACAAGGACAGCGGATAATCGGAAAGGCTATAGTCACGCAAGAGCTTTTGGAAATCTGTGACATCCGCGACGGCAAAATCAGCGGGAACTGTTGCGTTAATTGAGCGCAGTTTTCCATCCGAAGCCAATTTCGCCAATCGAGTAATTTGATCTGACATCGTGTCGGGCGAGCCCGATATTTCCAAGCCCGAAAGAAGCTTTGCAAGAATATTGCCCTTACCAGGCTCAATGACCGGGCCTTGGGAATTGCTCGTCGGATAGATTGTTGACAATAGACTGACATCAAGCGCTGAGGTCACGCGAATACCACTAATCTTAGAATTGAGAGCAGTATGCGTGGGGGGACTGAGATCCAAAGCCAAGGCCTGTTCAGCGGTATCAACGATACGGAACATTTCAAATTTCGAGAATGCCGTTCCCAAGTCCTCAAAGTCACCCGCCTGTGACGCGGTAACATCGCCAATAATCTTGACGGAGCTAATGGCAGGAGACTCCGTCCCAAAGAGAGAATCTTGAGCGGCAAGGATAGATGTCGCCGTATCCGAAACTTGAAGCGGATTCGACAAATGGACATTCGTGCGGCCCTGGAGAAGAGTAGCAATATCTTTGGCTTGCTGCGCCGTAACCGGACCGGAATTATCAAGTGTGAATGGGCCGGGATTATTAAACAAGATTCCGAGAGCCTTCGCATTGCGGGCAATCTCAACAGACGACAGAGTTAAAGTGCCTGTCGGGAGATCCGTAAGACGAAGGCTGTTAAGCTTATCAGCGTCTGCAAGCGATCCGATAACACCAAGATGTGATTTGAAGTAGGACAGCGGTTGCGCAACATCGATAGGCGCTGATGTCGTCGTAATTGTTCCGAGTTTTTGTTCCTTAGAAACTTTCTGGATATTCGAACCCAAAAACATAATTGAGTCGATACTATCGCGAATATTCACGCGACGCACACTCGGGATTGCGGCAACAGAATTGGCATTGGCGGCCGTTACATCACGAACCGATACTTGATAACTCGAATCAATCTTTGAAAGAACAGTGCCGCCCGCTTTGAATTGGGAATAGGTCAGCTGCAATTCATTCGATGTCGTTCCGGACAGTTGAAGAGATTTCAGCGTCCCCGTATTGGCCATTTGTACCAATTTCACCCACACATCGCCTTGTGAGAGATTGAGCGGATCATCCGCCACCGTCACAGGGTAGGCGAGTTTTTTCATCAAATCAGTGGTCAATGACAGAGATTGCGCACCCGAAATGCGATCGGCTGTTAATGTAAATGTCGAGGGCGATGCGAGCTTCGGCAATAGATTTGTGAGTTGCTGCATTTGCGTGAAACTGATCTTGATCACGGCCGGATCAACCGCCGGCTTGATAGAAGCAATAACACCCCGCTCGACGAGTTTGTTCAGCTTTTCGATGGAAACCGAATCCAAACTTGTAATCGATTGGTTCAGATTCAGGGTGAACGGTACTTTCAACGCAGATTTGTTGGTAAGATCAATTCTCAACGCCTCTTCGAGCGTTTTGGTCGGCACCTGAGCTTGGAATAATTTCGCCAAAGCGGATACATTGACCACGGGCGCAGGCGCGCTTTTGCCCGACATCTTTGACGTCGAGGCCGAGGTCTTCATCACCGAACTGCTGTTCGACACTCTCGAAACAGGCGTAACCATGTCCAACCTTCGCGAAATCACCCGGCCGTCGCCAGGCGTGGATATCCGTCGCTGAAACTGCAATTCTGATGCCACGAAGACGATGGCCTCCACTTTCGAAAAAACACTCGAAAATGCTGTAAATTGCCCCATTTCTATAAAATTCTCTGGAAATCCGCTTGGTGAAACAAGTCGGCAGGACCTCGATCTCCCTTGATCCAGGTCAAGGTCTGAGCGGCCCTTCCCCCTATTTTCCGGCATACCGCGCCCCTTTGAAGGAACGTCCTGTGCCTGATCTTATCGACTTGACGACCATCGCCTCCTGCCCCGTGACACATCAGCCCTTTGATTTTTTCACGGTCGACAATGTTTTGCTGCCCGGCACTTTGGAGGCCTTACGCAAGGACTTCCCCTTAATCAATAAGCCCGGAATATATCCGATAGAAAATGTTCAAGGGGGGCCAGCGTTCGCGGCTCTTGTCGAAAATATTCGTAAGCCCGAATTTTCAAGATTGATCGGCGAAAAATTTGGCCTCGATCTTCAGGGACTCCCGATGATGGTCACTGTGCGCGGTATGGCGCAGCAAAAAGATGGCCGCATCCATTGTGACAGCAAAGATAAAGTTGTGACAGGTCTTCTCTACCTTAATGATAAATGGGATGCCGCCGGCGGACGGTTGCGTATGTTGCATAATGAAAGCGATATTGAACATTATGCCGCAGAGATACCCGCGCATGGCGGAAGTTTTGCCGCGTTTCGCGTTACGCCCCACTCATGGCATGGACATAAGCCCTATGTCGGCGAGCGCCGCTATTTGATGTTTAACTGGATTCGTTCCGATGATGCGCGACGCCGTCACGAATCGCGGCATAGGCTTTCAGCGCGCATTAAAAAACTCATTCCCTTTTTTTATAAAGGCCGTTGATATGTCTGCGCTTCACAAAGAATTACAAGATCACAATGCAAGTTCATTGGTCTATGAGATCGAAAATCATTTCATCCATGCACTTGATCAATCGCAACGCTTAGCCTCACCCTATCGGCATTGGCTCTTTGAACAGGCACTTCCCGTATCAATTGCTCATGGGCTTTCCACACTTCCCTTTGAAGCGCCCGAGGCAATGACTCATGATGGGCGCCGCGAGAGCAATAATTCGAAACGCATTTATTTTAATCGAGAGAACCAGAGCCGATTTCCAATTATTTCCGCTTTTACAAAAGCATTTGACGGTCAAAAAATACGCCATGCACTTACGGTCGAGACAATGGCTCATTTAAACGATGCCCTTCTTCGCGTCGAGTATTGCCAAGATACTGGTGATTTCTGGTTAGAGCCTCATACGGACATCGCAGTGAAGCGCTTTACGATGCTCATTTATCTTTCAGAAGATAAGGCTTTAGCGAATTGCGGCACGGATATTTATGGCGCCGCACCGGACCACGCTCTCATTCACACCGCGCCCTATATGTTTAACGGAGGTCTAATTTTTGTGCCCGGCAACGATACTTGGCATGGATTCAATCGCCGTGAGATCAAGGGTATTCGAAAATCCCTGATCATCAATTATGTTGGAGCCGAATGGCGCGACAATTGGGAACTTGCATAGGCTTGAAATTTTTTCTTTGGCTCTTTTCAAAGATTTGAAAGCTTCCAAATTCGGTGCTGCTTCATTGACAGACCGACTTTCTCCCAGATAGGTCAACGTGAAGGATGGCGTGGGTCACATCATCCAACCCCATTTGCCTTAGGTTTCCATGTCCGACGCCCACAAAGATCCCACAATCATTCCGCTTGGTGGTGGCCATAAGGGCCTCAGAGGAATCGTGGTGGCCGTCGGAGGAGCAGAAATCAACAAGGCTCTGGATGATGATCCCTTCGCCGAAGAATTGGAACGTCGTCTCCTCGAGATCGGCTTTGTTGAAGGTGCCGAAGTTGAAATCCTTCATGAGGGATTTATCGGCAAAGATCCGATTGCCGTGCGGGTCGATGACATGAGCGTCGCGCTCAGACGGCGCGAGGCGAATATAATTCTGATCAGGCCTTTAACGCGCTGAAACTGATCGACTGAATTAAAGAGCAGCGTCTCAAAGAAAAAGCCCTCTGACAGGATTTGCCAGAGGGCTTTCGATTTCTTTACCGGTCTTCCGGCTTTACTGGGCCAATGGCAACAGCGCTTCGCGAATTTCTCGGGCCGAACGCCGAGCGACCGCTGCTGCTTCTTGAGCGGTCAGAACATGATCTTTTTCTAAAAGAACAATCGCTGTTGCACGCGGATTATCCCGCGCTTGCATGCCCAGCTTCTGATCCGCAGACGCATCTTGCTGATCCTGATTGTCGAGCGTTTCGCCAAACAACAAGATCATGATCGTTTTGCCGACAATGTTCATCAAAATCGAGAACAAGATCAACCCGGCAAACATTGTAAAGGCGGCAACAACGCGCCCTAAGACGGTCACAGGATACATGTCGCCATAACCCGTCGTCGTTAGCGTCACTACGCACCACCACATTGCGGTTGGAATCGACGTGAAGAAGCGCTTGTCTTCAGGGATCGGGTTACCACTGATAGGATCATGAGGCATGAAAACCTGTGGCTCAGCCCCAGGCTGTAATGTGGCATCAAGTGCCGCCTGCCCCTCAATGATCGAATGAGGAGCGTAGAGATCACCTTCCGTATAATACATGAGGCTCGAAGACATCATCATTACTGCAAAGAGTGTGATGAGATAGATATTGAGATTGATGAGAAGCGGATTGCGATTCCTGGAAATCTGCGAACCCAACATTTCCAAGGCTTGTCGAGCGAGTTTCAAAACACGCATGACACGGAGCACGCGCATCACGCGCAACACGCGCGTACCGCGAAGCGCCTGCGCATCAGCAAACAAGAGCAGCGAAGGCAAGATCGAGAGAAGATCGATGATCCCCCAGAAGCTAAAAATGAATTTCAATTTCCGTTTGGCAAAATAGACGTTGCCTACATATTCGAGAATGAAAACAAGGAGCGTTACATTCTCAACGGTTTTCATAATCGCCTGATGATGTTCGGCGACATCAGAAAGTGTTTCAACCGCAATACCGATACAGGAAATGAAAATGAAAAAGGCAATGAAATTCTGGAAATGGCGGTACCACGGGTAAGTGACATCCGTGAACATCCGCTCAAGAAAAAGCATCGGGCCGCTACGCATTACTCTACTCCACGAAAAGACAAGCGCGGCACTATTGCCGACCCACCCGAATTTTGTCAATTTTGCGGCAGGTTGCCTTACATCCTTCAAATTATTGCCCAAATCAGCAATCATTCTGTAACTCTTAGACTGGTAAATCCCGGGTAACCGCATCGGAAACGGGGTCTAGAGGCTATGGCCGACGACGACGCAGCACGGATCGAAAAGTTGGAAGGCGAGATTGCCCGCCTTCGACGGCTAGTGGCTGACTATGCCGCCGAGGCCGCCAGCCTTCGCCAAAGCGATCAGGCCCGAGCGCGTCAAAATAAGGTGCCAAAGGTTCCACGTCTCTCGAATGAAGAGACAGATTTTGCCCTTTCGATGGGAAAAAAGACGCCCCGGCTCTCGCCGCGGCGCAAATCAGCCTGATCCGATTGACAAGCATGAGGGCCGCCATCTAGGTCGGGGTTGCTGAGTAACTCCGAGGTTTGGATGTCGTTCTCCACTGTCGCGCGCGACGTCCGTTTGGGATTTGTCGGAATGTTGCCGATTGCACTGGCGGCCGCGCCCTTCGGTTTGCTTTTGGGCAGTGAGGCTGTTCGGCAGGGCCTAACGCCGGCCGAAATCGGCTTAATGAGCATGATTGTCTTTGCAGGCTCGGCACAATTTCTAACCGTCAGCATCTGGACCCATCCTGCGCCTTGGGCGGCTTTGGCTTTGGCGGCTTTTCTTATCAATCTGCGTCACGTGCTGATGTCGGCATCCCTTTCGCCAAAACTCAAATCGTTTCGACCCTCGCAAAAGGCTTTTGTAGCTTTCCTGCTCGCCGATGAAATCTGGGCTTTGAGTGAGCAACGCGCGGCGCAGCATCCCCTTACGCCAGGCTTCTATTTTGGAACGGCGCTCGGGCTTTACGTCATCTGGCTCGCCGCAACGGTTGCCGGCACGGCGCTTGGGGGTATTCTCCCCGCGCCAGAGACGATTGGATTTGATTTTGTGTTTGCGGCTCTGTTCATCAGTCTGATCACCGGCTTTGCCAAATCATGGCGGACGATCCCTGTTATTCTCGCCAGCATAGCTGCCTCGCTTCTGTTCAAATCTCTTTATGGGGGGACGGGTTTTATTCTGGCAGGCGGGCTCGCAGGCATGGCGGCCGCGGCGCTTCTTCCCCCTGAAAAGAAAAAGCCGTCATGACCGTCGATCCCGCAACCTTCATAGCCATTCTCGTCATGGGTCTGGCGACTTACACAACGCGGATTTCGGGCTTCATCATTGGTCCCTATCTCCCCCAAGAAGGCCGACTGCGGCAGGCTCTCGATGCCGTACCAGCAGCAATTCTCACGGCTGTTGTTGCGCCAACTATATTGAGCGGGCCGGCTGAGTTGATGGCTTCGATCGCAACGATCATCGCAGCAAGACGCCTTCCCGCACTGGGGGCGATTGCCGTGGGCGTGGCTGCGGTTCTCGTCGGCCGCCATTTTCTAGGAGCATGGTGACTTATGCCCATTCGCGCGACAATTGCTGATATTGAACCTATTTTGGCCTTTCAAGAACAAGCCTATAATGAAAACCGCGCCATCAAAGGCGTTGAGCCTTTGCCCTTGAGCGTCGATTACAAAGGCCTTTTCGATTTCATGGAATTCTGGCTTGAAGGGCCAAACGAAAAGCCTGAGGGTTTGGTAATCCTAGATCCAACCCATGAACCGCCGGGCGATGCGCTTTTTATCTGGAGTATCGCTACATCACCGGATCAGCGTGGTCGTGGCCTCGGCAATCAACTCCTCGCCTTTGTCGAAGCGCGCGCCCGCGCGCTCGGCCGCCAAGCCGTAACCCTTGTCACCAATACCCGCCTGACCGAGCGGATTGATTGGTATCTTCGTCACGACTTTGTCATCACAAGGCATGAAACTCTGGTGGATCGCACGGTCATCCATATGCGGAAAAATCTCGTAAACAGGATCTGACCGCGCTGTTTTGTGCCCGGCATAACGGCTGTCCCCCTACAAAAATGGGATAGAAAGCCGTTAAAATACACGGCGAAACGCGTTGGACGCGGCCCGCCAAGTTTGGTAAAGGCACGCCCATCGATCCGCGCGCGGATTAGAATTCAAATTTCCCACTCCATAAACAAAGAGGTCCACCATGAAAAAGATTTTGATTGCAGCCACCGCCCTTCTCGCGCTCGCTGCTGTTCCTGCGGAAGCAAAAAGCAAAGCCCCTGCAAAGGCAGTTCCGGCTCCCGTCGTCAATGATTCAACCGACGGCTTCCTCGTCTGCGGCCTTCTTGTTGTTCCGGCTCGCTGCACGATGACTGAACGCGTCGTTGGCGGCGTTGTGTTCGGCGCGGCACTCGGCGCTGTTGTCGGCTCGGTCTACACAACGGCTGCCGGTGCGCAGACCGTTATGCAGAGCATCCAGAATGCTGCGCTCATCGGTGCCGGCGTCGGTGGCCTCGGTGGCGCAGCTCTCGGTCACGCTAAGTAATTTGCTTGAACCGATGCTCGACGAAAATCGGGCTTAACAAAATTAAAGCCCCGCGCCTTGCGGGGCTTTTTTTAAGACTTCAGAATGGACTTACTTCTCTCATCACCTCGAGACTTCTTGCCCATGATGATCTTACTTCCCCACTTCGATGTTAAGCCGCTACAACAAAACGTGAAGATCGTTGTGAGCTTTGTTCTCATGACCATCTTCTTGATTGCCTCTCAAGAGACGGCCACAGCGCAATCACCCGATGCTTTAAAAAAAGCGCGCCAGCAATGTAGCCGTCTTGCAGAAAAAATTGCGAATACCCGCAAATTAAAAGACAACACGGTTCAGTCTGCGAGCAATTATAATCTCGATAAAGAAACCTGTTTCGCGCAGATTGAGGTTTCACAAATTATACAATCGACAGGCGAAAGCGAAGCTGAGAAGCGCCATCGCCAGGTTATTCTGATCAACGCAACGACGAATGACATTCTTGCAATCGCCATGTGGGAAGAACCCAAAGGCCTTCGTGTTGGACATGTATATGATCCGAAATATGACGGCCCTCGTGACGATTATGAAAAAATCGATCTCTATATGAGAAAGAAGATGGCCCTCAATGTGCGGTAAGGGCTTTGATCTCTTGCGGAGTGTCAGACCATGAGTCTTGACTCTGTACGCGCCTTCTTTTCGCAACACGCGCCCGACATTGACATCATCGTGACGGAAGCGAGCTCAGCGACCGTCAATGAAGCGGCCGCCGCCCATAACGCGCTTCCTGAACAAATCGCCAAGACGCTGGGTGTTTGGCTAAAAAATGAAATTGTTCTCATTGTGATGAGTGGTACAGCGCGGCTTGATAATCGTAAATTCAAAGATCGCTTTAGCGAAAAACCTCGCATGGTTGATGCCGCCGAAATCACTGCGCGCACGAGCCATCCCGTGGGAGGTGTTTGTCCCTTCGGCCTTGCGGAACCGCTCAAAATTTATGCGGATGAAAGTTTGAAGCGCTTTGATCTTGTTATCCCTGCAGCCGGTGCGACGAATGCTGCCTTGAAAATCTCACCTGACCGACTTGCTTCCTTAGTGAATGCAGAATGGATCGATCTCGCCAAACAAGAGATTTGATTTTCTATTTGGTTGGCCCCGTTATAGAAGTAGCCTCGGCGATCACCGGAGCGTCTTTCTGATCCGTCTGCGCGCCGTCTTTTGTTTTTTCATCCTGGTGGCCGCTTAACCCCGCGCGCGCGAGGTGATTAACCTGCCGCAATGTTCCATGAGCAAAGGGATCGGTTGCTGATCGAATAGCCTCAAGCGTTGAACGGAGCATGCGGATTTCTTCAGCCGCCTCGTGGAGAAGGTTATCTTCAGGGGCGTTAGCCCTATCAAGCCTCTCAATCAATGACGGCTTCATATCATGAGGTCGATTAAGAATCCGGCCAACAAATTGGCGCAAAAGATCGTGGTGACGGCCATGGTGCCACTGCGGCATTAATAAAGCCGTATCATACCAGTCCTCTGTGCTCTCCGGATGACACCCAATCAAGCCCACGCGATTACTGATGATCGCCATCGGATCGCCATTACTATAACGCGCCACAACATCAAATGAATCAATGTCGCTCAAAAAGGTGCAGCCGTCATAAAAGAACATCGAATCGGAAGCGCCGTCCCACTCAATGCGTAAGGTCGTTTTGAAGGAACGCCTGATTTCAGCCCGCGGCCTCGTGATGTATTGAACACAATCCGTGTGCGGCAAGAGACCAAAATAATCCCGTCCGCCCCAATAAGCGCCCATGCAGATGCCGAGATAAGCCCCACCCTGTTGCACGAAGGATCGAACGAAATCGCGCCGCAAAGCAAAAAGGGAATGAAATCGTTCAGCATCACCATCGCCACCGGGCATGACCAAAAGATCAAAACCCTCTAATCCAGCCGGCGTTAAATTGGTAAGCCCGATGAGACTGACATCATGATCGGCCGCTAATACCGACTCAACGGCCGACGCGCATTGGCGCGAACAAAGCGGATGATGTTGAAAAACTGCAATCTTGGCCATGACCCATTCTTCACGGCTTGACTGGTACGGATCAAGGGGCTCGTCGCCGAATAGGCAGAACTCCTCACCGGATTTTTACAAAGATAAGGGCGGGCCCAGGAGCGATCGCCCATTATATATTCTGATCGTGCTTTATCAGTGAAGCTTCAAACGCGGTCTCACAACTTGGTTGACATGCCCAACGAGGATGAGTGCGACACCCTTGATGAAGCCATGGATACCGATCAGATGTTTGCGATAGAGACTGAGATAAACGAAACGCGCAATGCGTCCTT
>CANGSG010000011.1 GCA_947456435.1 Hyphomicrobiales bacterium | reverse complement strand
GCGGGGCGGAGCGCTTGTCCTTGATCATCGAGCGCGACGACCGAACAACAGGTCGTATCAACCGAAAGACCGACAACATCCTCTTTGCGCACACCCGCTTCAGCGAGCGCTTTGCGAACGCTTTGGCCCAATCCATTCCACCAATCTTGTGGATTTTGTTCGGCCCAAGCGGGATGAGGGAAATCGGTTTTGTAGGGCGTTGAGGCAATGGCAATAGGTCGCCCAGAAAGATCAAATATGCCGGCGCGGATCGATTCAGTTCCGCCATCAACTCCGATCACATAAGCCATCGACGATCCTCCCGTGCCCATTTTTCTTTTTTCGTGCCTGAGTTTCGGGGAATAAGCGTCTTTCGTCAACGCTGAAGGCAGTGAACTACGACTCTCCAGTGCATATATCAGCCCGTTGGTTCAGGCTCAGCCATGGGCGGTGGCCCCGGTGGCTTTGGATTCTCGACGATGATCGAATGACTAGGAAGGCTCACCGCCAAGCGGGCAAGCAAAAGTGATTTATCATGCAATGACAGTGGCTCAATCATTCGAGCAATCGCATCAATTCGTGCATCAGGCTCAAAGAAAACGGCAAGGCTCGAAGCACCCGAAGCCCTGCGGACAAAACCCATGCCGCGCAAGGCTTCTTCTTCAAATTGCTTTTCTCGGGCGCTGCTGAAACGCATTTCAGCGGCAAGATCGTTGATTTCCTTGCGTTCTTCAGGCGTAATCACGCCGTCAACCGCTTTTTCTTCAACCATCTTCTGGAATTGCTCTCTTCGGCTACGAATTTTTTCACCAAAGCCCGTCGCGATAATACCCGAGGGAAGTGCGATCATGCCGAGGCCCGCACAGGCCACGATCATCGCAAAGACTTGGCCAATGGGGGTGATTGGGAAAATATCACCATACCCAATTGAGGTGAGCGTGATAACGGCCCAATACATGGACTCCGGAATGCTCGTAAATTTATCCGGCTGTGCTTCATGTTCGAACAAATACATGACGCTCGCCGAAAAAATCGTGACGAGAAACAAGACGAACATAGCGGCGCTAAGTGACGGGAATTCCTCGACAATCACCTCGATAACATCCGTCATCGCGGTCGAGTAACGTGTAAGCTTCAGAATGCGCAGCAACCGCATCACGCGCAGAAAGCGCAAATCGATCTGGATAAAGAGCGTCAAATAGAACGGTAAGACTGCAAGAAGATCGATGATCTGTGCCGGGCCGGTCACATAGCGTAGTCGACCCTTGATGTGATGCGGCGTATCCGGATTTTCTACCGCCGTCCAGACACGCAAAACATATTCAAGCGAAAAGACAAAGACTGAAAACCGGTCAAAATAATGAAATTCAAATTCCATAACGGAATGAATTTCCTCGACGCTCTCTGTCACGACCGCGATAACGCTCAGAAAAATTAACCCGACGAGAGCGATATCGAGAAGATGCTGAATTTCACCGGAGTATTCGGTGGGATTGAGTATGGCGTAGACCTGCTGGCGTACAGTTCGCTCTTTATTCAACTCCTTAAATTCGATCCATTTCGGAATGAGAAAGCGGGCGAGCTTGAAAATTCGAAGCAAGCGCAGAACGCGCAAGAAGCGCAAATCCAAATCTACGATAAATGTTAGATAGAAAGGAACGACTACAAAGAAATCGAGCAACGCCATCGGCGTCAGCATATAACGTAAAAGTTTCCACTTTTTACCTTTGTATAGCGGATTGAGATCGGCGCAGAAGAGGCGCAGCACATATTCCGCAGTGAAAAAGATCACAGAAATTTGGTCAAACAGCGCAAATTCTTCGTGATAGACCTCGTGGATGGCCTCCACATGTTCAAGCATGATCGCTATCACGCTTGCAACAATCAAACTCACAATTGTATTATCAAGGATATAATAGATTTTGGGCGCATCTTTGGTTTCGAACATGATCCGGTAAACAAATAACCGGACTTTGCCGAGGATCGATTTCGGCTTTTCGATCTCAATCAAGTGACCATCAATATGCTCATGGCCCATTAAGCAGAAAGCCTGCCATGCAGGGAGAATAAACCGCATGAGCTTGAGAATTCGTAGCAATCGCAGCACACGCAAGAAGCGCAAATCAAGCTCAACAATGAAGGTCAGATAGAAGGGCACAACCACGAAGAAATCGAGCAGTGCCATTGGCGTTAGTGCATAGCGCAAAGTAGCAAAGCGCTTACCCTTGTAGCGGGGTGAAAGACCGCCGCAAAGCAACCGCAATATATATTCGCCCGTGAAAATGATGACCGAGATTTTATCAAAGAGCGCGAATTCCCAATGGAATTGCTCATGAATGTCTTCATGATGTTCGAGCAAGATCGCGATGACGCTCATCACGATGAGCGTCATAATGAAACGGTCGAGCCAAACATGCAGTCGTGGCGCGTCCGGAGTCTCGAACATGATGCGATACAATTCGTACCGCAAACGCCCGATGCGTCCCTTTGGCGGTGAAATATCCGCGATTTCCGACACGCAACTCTCCAAATGACAATTTAGTCATGACACGGACGTGCCACACCTAGCCCTTGGAAAGACGGCGAAAGATCTAATTATTTTAGGCTTTGACGGCCAATCAGGCCATCTGTGCAGGTTTAACTGGGAAGGGAATGATTTCGGCTTTAGGACGGTTCAACCCTTTGGTTTCAAGGGGATGACAGCCTGCCAGATCGACCATTGCATGCAAATCGGAGGGACGCCAATAAGCCAGCGCCGCGCTGGTTGCATGAGCTGCGAGCTCCATAGTGATCGTTTCCAAATCTATACCATGGCGGCGAGCATCACCTACTAATGACATGAGGTGACTCGACACCAAACGCGATGCGTTAGCCATACGAAACTCCACCCTTTCCGGTCCCATCTGGCGGTTCTTGGCTGCGAATCAGCTCATTTTTTTGAACCGTCACATTATCAACGAGATAGAAAGCCGGAGGTTCCTATATCCACAAAAAAATTTTGGAAAATTCAGAAAAAATTGCTTAACTATTGATACTATTATACTATTTTCAAATCCCTGATTTCACGGCCAATCTGCCGATCTTGGAGCGCTAATTATCCAAGAAGCTTCGCAATTTACGCGAGCGGCTCGGATGTTTTAGCTTCCGAAGCGCCTTGGCCTCAATCTGGCGGATACGTTCGCGGGTCACGGAGAATTGCTGACCAACTTCTTCGAGCGTGTGGTCGGTATTCATGCCGATACCGAAGCGCATACGCAGAACACGTTCTTCGCGCGGGGTGAGAGAAGCCAGAACGCGTGTTGTCGTTTCGCGTAAATTCGACTGGATCGCCGCATCAATCGGCAAAATAGCGTTTTTATCCTCGATGAAATCACCAAGATGACTGTCTTCTTCGTCGCCGATTGGGGTTTCGAGCGAGATTGGTTCTTTGGCAATTTTGAGGACTTTGCGAACCTTTTCGAGCGGCATGGCGAGTTTTTCGGCCAATTCCTCGGGAGTCGGTTCACGGCCAATTTCATGCAGCATTTGGCGCGAAGTGCGGACGATCTTGTTGATGGTCTCGATCATATGGACCGGAATACGGATTGTACGTGCCTGATCGGCGATCGAGCGCGTGATCGCCTGACGGATCCACCAAGTCGCATAGGTCGAGAATTTATAGCCACGACGATATTCGAATTTATCGACCGCTTTCATCAGGCCGATATTGCCTTCCTGAATTAGATCGAGGAATTGCAGACCACGATTGGTGTATTTCTTGGCGATTGAAATGACCAACCGCAGATTGGCCTCAACCATTTCCTTCTTGGCCTGACGGGCTTCGCGCTCGCCTTTCTGCACCATATGAACGATTTTGCGGAATTCAGGAATTTCCAGACCCGTTTCCGATGCCAGAAGATGGATTTCCTGACGAATTTCGCGAATCCGATCTTTTTCCTTGGCGACAAAATCTTTCCAACCGCGCGTGCCGAGCTTTGAAACGCGCAAAAGCCACTTCGGATCGAGCTCGGATCCTTGATAATTGCGCAAGAAATCATCGCGGCCGACGCGATGGCTCTCGGCAAGGCGCATAAGACGGCCTTCAAGACCGATCAGACGCTTGTTGATGTCATAAAGTTGCTCGACCAAGGCCTCGATGCGGTGCTGGTTTAACGAGAGCGATTTTACATCGACAATGATCTCGTCCTTGAGTTTTTTGTATTTGCGGTCCTGAGCGGGCGAGAGCGTTTCATTTTGGAGCTTGGATTCGACCTTTTGCTCCTGCAACCGGCGCAATTTTTTGTAAGCCGCCGCAATGCGATCAAAAGTTTCGAGAACCTTTGGTTTTAACTCAGCTTCCATTGCGGAAAGCGAGACATTGTTTTCGAGATCATCATCGTCGAGATCGCTCTCGGGCGGCGCCATCTCGCCATCTTCGCCCAGTGCCGCAGGCGGAGGAACGGCATCAAGACCCGGAACCTCGACTTTAGGAACGCCCTTCCCCTCGGGGCCCGCATAGGTCGCCTCAAGATCGATGATATCGCGGAGCAGAACCTTGCCTTCGTTCAACTCGTCGCGCCAAATGATAATGGCCTGAAATGTCAGCGGATTTTCGCACAGACCGGCGATCATCGCCTCACGGCCAGCCTCAATGCGCTTGGCAATTGCGATTTCGCCTTCGCGCGACAGCAACTCCACTGAACCCATTTCGCGCAAATACATGCGCACGGGATCGTCAGTACGGTCGGTCGGCTCTTTGGTTTCGGTTTTGACCGGAAGCGCAGACCGGGTGGCCTCGACAAGGTCGCCGCCCTCTTCTTCTTCATCGGCTTCGGCTTCGGCGGCCTCGGCTTCCGCCTCTTCCTGCTCGACGACATTGATGCCCATTTCATTGAGCATCGCGAAAATATCTTCAATCTGGTCGGAGGTGACTTCTTCGGACGGAAGAACCTCGTTCAATTCCTCGTGAGTTACGAAACCGCGCTTTTTGGCGAGCTTGATCATCCGCTTGACGGCGGCGTCGCTAAGATCGAGCAACGGGCTATCGGTCTGCGGAGCCTCGGTTGCCTCGCCGCCCTTTTTGTCCGTCGATTTCGTTGCCATTGAGTGCTCGCTCCGCTCACCACCCCGACGGCGAAAGCCTACCGGGTCTTCCGAAAAACGCGAAAAAAGGGCGCATGGCTCCCCTCACGAGAGCACCCGCCCCATCCCTGACTTGACTGTTGAGATCGACCTAAGCCGATCGCCCCCGCTAACCCCTTGCGCCGCCAAACGGAAACGCCCGGGCGGTTTGGCCCCAACGGTCCGTGGTTCTACCCAAGTCCAGCCGGTCTGTCGAGCGCACGTCCGGCTTCACGATCAGGTTCCGCCTCGGTGCCCTCGAGCGCCATAAGCTGAGCCTTCAGATCAGACAGAAGGGCAAAATTCGACTCGCTCGGATCCTCGGACAAAGCGCGTTCGGCTGCGCGCAATTCCGTATGTAGGACGAGTGCGCGGCGATGCAAGGTCATTGCTTGCTGCAAGAGCAAATCTGCATCAATTTTTTTCGATTCATCGGCAGAAAAACGATCTCCGGGCCGCACAGCGGCCAAAAGACGCCGCCAAGCGCTCTCAAGCCCCTTACGGACAAGCTCCGCCTGCAGCATAGCGCCATCAAGCTCGTGACCCTCCGCCTGCACGCGCATGAGCGTATCCAAGGCGAGTTGCGCCAAAGCGCGCGTATCGGGATGCGAAAAGGGCGTATGCCCAAGCGTTTCCGCATGCGCGGCGAGGCGATCGGGCTCTTCAAAAAGCGTCACGAGGATCAGCGCCTCGCGCGGAGATACGGTACCAGCCGGCGAAAAAATCGAGGTGCGAGAAAGACTTGCGCTGGGGCGAATGGCCTCGCGAATGGCCGCACCGGGTGGCGGAGGCGCAAACCGTCGCCCGTACCCGCGCGCCGACGCCGCCCCGCGCGCCGGACCCCGCGCCTGCGTGGGCGCTGCGGCCTCAAAATGCTGCTGAATGCGCTTGGAAATCTCCTCGCGATAGAGTTTTCGTAAGGATTCATCCGGAATTGCCTGAATTTCGGCCTTGATCCGCTTCTCAAAGGCCGCGCGCCGCTCGGGCGTATCGACCGGCTGCGCCTCGAGCCCGCGCGCCCAGAACAGATCAACCAGCGGCATGGCCCGCGCCAAAACGGCCTCTAGCGCCTGAGCACCCCCCGATTTGAAGAGATCATCAGGATCTTGGCCCTCGGGCAACAACGCGAACCGGAGCGATTTTCCGGCCTGTAACAAGGGAAAAGCCACATCAATGGCGCGAAAAGCGGCTCTTTTACCGGCTTTATCACCATCAAAACAGAGAATCGGCTCATCCGCCATGCGCCATAACAGACCGAGCTGATCCTCGGTCAAAGCGGTGCCCAATGGCGCGACCGCATGCGCAATGCCCGCGCGCGCCATGGCGATGACATCGACATAGCCCTCGACCGCCACAACCGAGCCGGCATCATGAACGGCTTTCCGCGCGCGGTGGTGATTATAGAGCACCCGCCCCTTGTGAAAGAGTGGCGTATCGGGCGAATTCAAATACTTAGCGGCCACTTCGGCCGACATGGCCCGCCCGCCAAAGGCGATGACGCGGCCCCGCGCATCATGAATGGGGAACATCACCCGGTCGCGAAACCGGTCATAAGGAACGGCAATATCCTCGCCAAAAACGAGCAAACCCGCCTCTTTCATGACCTCCGAGGACACCCCTTTTCCGGCCAGAAAATCGCGCAAGGCAAAGCGCTCGGCGGGCGCATAACCAAGCCCGAAAGCGGCCCAGACATCGCGCGAAAGTCCTCGATTTTCCAGATAGTTACGGGCTTTTGCCCCATGCGGACCCGATAGCGTTGCGGCAAAAAATTCGGCCGCAAGCGCCATGGCCTCGATCAAGCCCTTGGCGCGACTTTCCTCGCGCTCGGCATCCTCCGAGCGCACGGGCATCGCCACCCCGGCTTCAGACGCCAAACGCTCCACGGCTTCGGGGAATTGCAACCCCTCGGTTTCCATCAAAAAGGAGAAGATGTCGCCATGTTTTCCCGACGAGAAATCATGGTAGAAGCCCTTCTGATCATTGACAAAAAAGGACGGGCTCTTCTCGGCATTGAAGGGCGAGAGGCCCTTCCATTCCCGCCCCGCTTTGGTGAGTTTGACGCGCCGGCCAACGACCGCCGACACCGGCAGCCGCGCGCGAATTTCTTCCAAAAGGGAGGGCGGAAATTTCATGCTCCCTCTTTAGAACGCTTTTCGGTTTGAGGGAATCAAAACCGCGCCTGTGCGATGGTGATGAAGGACCAAACCCTCGGTGATGAGGGACCAAACCATAGGTGATGAGGTACGAACAGATACCGGTGCAATAAGCGCTCATCGCGCAATTTCGGGTGGGGTGGATTCAAACCCGCCAATTTTTCAATCTTGAGCTGAAGTCTGGATAACTTCACAACCGATGATTGCGAAAAGCGATTGAACGCCCGAGCAAACGAAGCAACCCGATAAAGATGACCCCGCAAGGTTTCCCGAGCGGGGTCAGAGCTCTGCGGTGCATTTTCAGCACCTTATCATAGCAACGCGTTCCGACACGGCTCAGCTAGATAGTGGCCAAATTGTCTTGATTTTTTTCCTCACGTCAACTGAAAATATACTGGTTTCAACCGGGAATTTTTCAATGTCTTATAATCTTGGAATTGATATTGGGATCGCTTCAATCGGTTTTGCGGCAGTCGATCTCGACGCCAGTACCATTTTGGCATGCAACTCTTATATCTTTGAGAGGGCGGAAAATCCTAAAACGGGGGCATCATTAGCCGAACCTCGACGAACAGCGCGCGGACAAAGGCGGGTTATCAATCGTCGTGCGAAAAGAAAAAAGGCGATCCGGCGACTTTTGCGCGATCATAAAATTATCGACGTCGATGCAATTGATACTCCGCTGACCCAAACGCGTGGCGAATTTTATCCCGACCAGTTTGATGCCGATGCGCCCAAGCAAGATAAAAACGCAACCGTCTCCGTCTGGGACTTTCGAAAAGATGCACTTGAACGACGATTAACGGAGGAGGAATTTTCTCGCGTCCTATTTAATATTGGGAAACGGCGCGGCTATCAATCGAACAGGAAGGGCGCGGAAGCCAATGACGTGGAGGGTAAAAAAGCGCTGAGCGCCGCAAAAGAATTACAAGAGGCCATGGCCCGTTCGGGTCACTCCACCATCGGTGCCTATCTCGCCACCAAAGATAAAAAACGAAATGGCGACGGCAATTATGAAAATTTTATTGAGCGGAATTTATTGCGTCATGAGGTCAAAAAAATCTTCGAGTCCCAGCGGGCATTCGGCTTTGAAAAGGCAACGCCCGAATTAGAAGAGCAGTTTTTAGGCATCGCCTTTTTTCAAAGGCCCCTGCAATCCTCTGCGCATCTCATCGGATTTTGTAGCCTAGAACCCGAAGAACGTCGGGCACCAAAATTTTCCTACACCGCTGAATTGTTCGTGCTATGGTCAAAGCTGAACAATCTAAGACTTAAGAACCAGAATGGCGAGGAAAGACCCCTCACCCAAGCCGAAAAAGAAATGCTTGCGGCAAAAGCGCATTCGTTGGCAAAGCTCACTTATTTTCAAATCCGCAAACAATTGGAACTCACCGATCAGGAGCGGTTCAACATTTCTTATCGCAAGGTTAAAGAGGCAGATAATTCATGGGAAGCGATCAGGGATACCGCCGAGAAGAAAGATTTTACCAACCTCTCCGGCTATCACGCCATTAAGGATGCGCTGGCCGTACCAAGCGAGATGGATTGGCGAGCTTGGCTAAACGCCAATCGCCAAACAGTGGATGAAATAGCGCTTCTTGTCTCAACCTTGCAAGATGCGGCGCAGATTAAAACTGAATTAAACAAGCTTTCGCTGAACCACGCACAAATCGAAAACCTCTCAAAAATTACCCATTTCAAAAAGGTGGTCGATTTATCGTTGAAAGCGCTCCGTGCTATCGAACCCTTTATGCTGCAAGGCCTCACTTATGACAAAGCCTGCCTCGCTGCAGGTTACGACCATAGCCAGAAAGCCAATAAAGGACTCGATACACTGCCGCCGTTTGAAGATATCCGCAATCCCGTCGTCAACCGTGCCTTGGCGCAAGCGCGTAAAGTCATCAATGCGGTTATCCGAGAATACGGCAAACCGGAAACCATCATCATCGAGCTGGCGCGTGACGTGGGCAAAAACTTTCAAGACCGCGCCGCGATTGAAAAAGAACAGAAGAAGAATGAGGAAAGGCGGAACGAAGCCAAGCAACATATCGCCGAACTTTTCGAGATTAAGCCCGAAAATGTGTCTGGCGACGATATATTGCGATACCGACTTTGGAAAGAACAGGACGGCTTCTGCCCGTATTCCGGTGTTTATATCACGCTTGATATGTTGAGCGACGAGTTAGCGACACAGATTGATCACATCATTCCCTACAGTCGGTCATGGAATGATTCCTACATGAACAAAATTCTGTGTCTCACTTCGGAAAACCAGAGCAAGGGCAATGAGACGCCGCGCGAATATTTTATCCGGATCGGATACGATGTCGACCGCTTGGCGGCATACGCCGCAAGGCTACCGCGCAAGAAAGCCGAAAATTTCCTGATTGAACGCTTCGACGAAGAAAAAACGAAGGAATGGAAGGACCGTGCCTTGAACGATACGCGCTATATCGCACGTGCGCTCAAAAACCATATCGAGAATAGTCTTGATTTGGGCAAAGGCAACCGCGTTCAAACCCGTAATGGCGCTTTGACAGCCAATTTGCGCAGCGCGTGGGGCTTTGCCGCTAAGAATCGTGACAATGATCGCCATCACGCGCTCGATGCCATCGTGCTGGCCTGTTCCACGCAAGCCATGGTGCAGCAGCTCAGCAATTGGAACAAATACGAAGCGCGGCGTAAAAATCCGGGCGAGCGAACCTATCCGCCTAAGCCGTGGGAAAGCTTCCGAGAAGACGTCAAAGCGTACATCGACTCAATCTTTGTTTCCCGTATGCCCGTGCGAAGCGTAACGGGTGCGGCGCATCAAGACACGATCCGTAGCATTCGCACACTTCCCAATGGCGAAAAGCAGATCGTGCAACGCGTGAAACTCAAGGGCTTAACGCTACTGCTACTCGAAAAGATTGTCGATAAAGAGCGGAATATCGCCCTTTACACCATCTTGAAAGAGCGACTTGAAGCGCATGGCGGCAAAGGAGACAAGGCCTTTGCTCAACCGATCTTTATGTCCGTGAAAGATTCAAGCGCAACGAAGGCACCGCAGATCAATAGCGTGCGGATCGTCACCAACGAAAAGAGCGGTATTGAAATCAACCATGGCCTTGCAAGCAATGGCGACATGGTGCGCGTGGATGTGTTCAAGCAAGACGGGAAATTTCATCTCGTGCCGATCTATGTCCATCATTTCACAAAGTCTGCCCTACCCAACAAGGCCGTTGTGCAATCAAAACCGGAAGAACAATGGACGCCTGTTGACGACAGTAATTTTCTCTTCAGTCTGCATAAAAATGATTATGTCGTGTTGAGAGACAAAAAGCAGACGATTGAGGGGTACTATGCGGGATTTGACCGGGCAACTGGAGCGATTTCGATCCGCGCCCATGACAGCGACCCATCCTTCGGCAAGGAAGGCATGAAAACGGGTTTAGGCGTCAAACTCTTACAAGATTTCCAAAAATATTCAGTCGATTTTTTTGGCAACAAGACCCGCATAGAATTGGAGAAGCGTCTTGGCTTGGCGGACGATTCTGATCCAGAACGCGGCTAAATTAGCGCTGGCGAAGAGCCAACTCCAGATCAGCACAGAGGGCGGCGATTTCACTTTGCCGCTTGAGGATATTGCTGTGTTGATTTTGGAGTCGCCGCAGATAACATTGTCGTCAAGCCTTCTGGCAGCGTGTCAGGATCATGCCGTTGGCGTTGTAACCTGCGGCTCTACCCATATGCCCAACGGGTTTTTATTGCCGTTTCATCCCCACTCACGGCAAACCCGGATCAGCATGATGCAAATTGGCTGGACCGAGGCGCTACAAAAGCGCCTCTGGCAAAAAACCGTGATCACCAAGATCACCAATCAGGCCGAGTGCCTGAAAGCCGCGCGGGGAGAGGGAAGCGCCCGGCGCCTGTATGCTCTATCGTCGAAAGTTAATTCCGGCGACCCCGAAAATATCGAGGCACAGGCGGCGCGCGACTACTGGCCCAAATTGTTCGGCCCCGATTTTCGCCGCCATGGGCCGGATGCCATCAATGCCGCGCTTAATTATGGCTACGCGATTTTGCGGGCCTTTATCGCCCGCTCGCAGGTTGCCTATGGGCTCTTGCCCTGTTTTGGCTTTCACCACGCAAGCGAACTCAATGCCTTTAATCTCACCGATGACGTCATGGAAGTATTGAGGCCGAGCGTTGATTGGCAGGTCTTTCGAATGTTCAAAACAGCGCAACTGTCTTTCGATGATACGACCTTATCGGTTGCACAGCGCCAACAGCTCGCAACGGTGGGAAACATCCGCGCGAAATATGCCGACCAAATCCACACGATTACGACGCTTGCGGATAAATTGGCAGAAGGCCTTGTTGCGGCGATTGAGGCCAAAACGCCAGCGCTTTTCTTGACACCTGAATTCTATCTAAGCGAAAATGATGCGGATGAGATATGAGCGCAAACGGAAATCGATTTGTGTGGCTTTTTGTCTTTTTCGATCTTCCCGTGAAAGAAAAGCACGAGCGAAAGGCGGCAGCCCGTTTTCGCAATTTTCTGTTGAAAGATGGCTATCTCATGGTGCAATTATCGGTCTACGCTCGAATCTGTAATGGTCAAGACCGGCTGGACAAGCATCTGCAACGCGTAGAATCCAACCTACCGGCACAAGGCAGCGTGAGGGCCTTTCAAATCACCGATAAACAATATGAGCGGATGAAAATCCTGGTTGGAAAGCGAACCAATAATGAAAAAGCAAAGGCCGAGCAGCTTGTTTTATTTTAAGCTAACCCGGCCTTTTTTCTTTTATCTCAACGCTTTATCCGAACATCAATCATAGCACAGCCGTGTCGGACGGGAAGCTATGACTGCAATGGCGGAGTATGCAGTTGCAAAAACATCATAGCACAGCCGTGTCGGACGGGAAGCTATGACCTGATGGCCGGATGTTTCCCCAACGGCAACATCATAGCACAGCCGTGTCGGACGGGAAGCTATGACAGCATGTCAGAAAACCATTTTTCCGGTTCGATCATAGCACAGCCGTGTCGGACGGGAAGCTATGACGGAGATTGGTATTGGCTCACCCGCCTAAAGGCGGGCAATCCAACACCACGCAACGCCAAGCGTTGCAGCTCTGCAAGCCCCTCACGCCCCCAACACCGCCTTCACCGCGCCACTCGCTTTCGCAAAATCCATTTGGCCGGCATAGCGTTCTTTCATCACGGCCATCACTTTGCCCATGTCTTTCACGCTTGAAGCGCCCGTTTCCGCGATGATGGTTTTGATGGCGGCGGTCACTTCCGCGTCATCCATCTGTTTGGGCATGAAGCCCATGATGATCTCGATTTCCTCGCGCTCTTGGGTGGCGAGTTCCGCGCGGCCGGCTTGCTCGTAAATGGCGAGCGATTCTTGGCGTTGCTTCACCATTTTCTGGAGAAGGCCTAGAATATCATCATCCGAAAGCGGCGGCTTGCCCTGCCCGCGCGCCTCGATGTCGCGGTCCTTCAGCGCGGCGGTGATCATGCGCAGCGTGCCCACGCGGCGCTTGTCGCCTGCTTTCATCGCCTCTTTCAGCAAATCATTGAAATTGTCGCGCAGCGCCATGGGTCGCTCTCCTCGGTTTTGACGGATTTCGTGAAAGAAGCCTTTGCAAAACCAGACGAGAAGCGCAAGCCGCCCGTTGACGGAGGCGCGTGCGCCCCCTATCGAGGCGCGATACCCCCGCATCGCGCCTCGTCCCGCTCTCTGCCTGCCCCTTCCCTCCGGAGGTCTGTCCCTTGACGCCATCTGCCCCCCTTTCCGCCCTCACAGCCCTCACCGACGCCCAAGGCTGGGTGGAACCGCACGCCACCGCACTCCTCGTGCTGGCCGACGGCACGGTGATCGAGGGCGAGGCCATCGGCGCGGACGGCCAAGCGGAAGGCGAAGTCTGCTTCAACACCGCCATGACAGGCTATGAGGAAATCCTCACCGACCCGTCTTATGCCGGGCAAATTATCACCTTCACCTTCCCCCATATCGGCAATGTCGGCACCAATGCCGAGGACATCGAGACGGTGGATATGGACAAGGCCGACCACGCGCGCGGCGTCATCGTGCATGCGGATATCACCACGCCCTCCAATTGGCGCGCGGCAAGCCATTTCGACGCGTGGCTCAAAGCGCGCGGAATTCCGGGCATAGCCGGTGTCGATACGCGCGCGCTCACCGCGCTCATCCGCGAGCGCGGCATGATGAATGCGGTGATTGCGACGTCAGCGGACGCGACATTTGATCGCGAGGCGCTCAAGAAAAAAGCCGCGCAATTGCCGGTGATGGACGGGCTTGATCTCGTGCCAAGCGTGGGCGCCACGCAGGACTTCGCCTGGGCCGAGACCAGCTGGGATCTCGAGAAGGGTTACGGCACTTTGGGGTCCGGCGCGCTGCATGTGGTGGCAATTGATTACGGCGTGAAGCGCAATATTCTGCGCCTCTTGGCGGATCGCGATTGCCGCATCACCGTGGTGCCGGCCACCGCATCGTTTGAAGCGATTATGGCGCTCAAACCCGATGGCGTGTTTTTATCAAACGGCCCGGGCGACCCTGCCGCGACAGGGGATTATTCCGTGCCGGTTATCAAAGCGCTGATCGCGGCAAGCGTGCCGACTTTCGGCATTTGCCTGGGCCATCAAATGCTCGCGCTCGCTGTCGGCGCGAAAACGATGAAGATGAAGCAGGGCCACCACGGCGCCAATCATCCGGTCAAGGATTTCACCACCAACAAGGTTGAAATCGTATCGATGAATCACGGTTTCGCCGTGGATCGCGAGAGCTTGCCGAACAATGCGGTCGAAACCCATGTCTCGCTGTTTGATGGCTCAAATTGCGGCATGGCTTTGACCGATCGCCCCGCTTTCTCCGTGCAACATCACCCCGAAGCCTCACCCGGCCCGCGCGACAGCCATTACCTGTTCGACCGCTTCGTCGCGATGATGAAAGACAAGAAGCCGAAGGCGGCTTGATTTTACATTTTTTCGCATCATCTTCATCCGCCAACCGGTATCCACTTGGCGGGATGATGCGTCATCGAAAAGTAAAAAACCGGTGCGCGATGAAGTTGAACATCAGCACCACGCCGTAAGTGAGAATACGCGCAAAAAGCGGGGCCAGATCGAAGCCTTCCGTGAACACGCGCATGGCATAGCCCGTGAGTAAAAACCCCACGCCCATCACGCCCATAAACCGGATGATCGCCGCGCGATGCGCACGCTCGGTTTCAAACACATGCGCGCGGTTCAATACGTAAGACAAAACGCCGCCTGCGGTATAGCCGATCAGCGCTGCGGGCACGGGATGAAGCCCCACGAGCTGAAAGGCGACAAAGAACACCGCGTAATCAAGCGCCGTCGCGAGCGCTCCCACACCGACAAAGGCGGTGAATTGGCGGATCAGGCGGGGCAATTGAGTCGCATCAGACATAAGCGCGGCATAGCGCCTTTCCGTGGAAAGGTCACGTCCAGGGCCTGAATTTCCAGCCCTTCGCCTTCCCTCGCCCGTGATTCTCGTCTAGAGATCGCGCTTAAGGCGCGTGTCGGTCAGGTTTTCCGGCGGCCAGCCCCCCTTTGTCCGGTTAAGGACGCGCTCCGGCCTTCAAAAAGGCCAAAAAGCGCGGCCTTTTTTTATGTGCGCGGGCACAATCGGCCCCGCATGAAAGGTTTCAGGCGAGCACCATGCCCAAACGCACAGATATTTCCTCGATCCTGATCATCGGCGCCGGGCCCATCGTCATCGGGCAAGCGTGCGAATTCGACTATTCGGGCACGCAAGCGGTGAAAGCGCTGAAAGAAGAGGGCTACCGCGTCATTCTGGTCAATTCGAACCCGGCCACGATCATGACCGATCCCGACATGGCGCATCGCACTTATGTCGAGCCGATCACGCCGGAAGTGGTTGCGAAAATCATCGAGAAAGAACGCCCCGATGCGCTTCTCCCGACAATGGGCGGTCAAACGGCTTTGAACTGCGCGCTCTCGCTCAAGAAAATGGGCGTGCTTGAAAAATACAATGTCGAGATGATCGGCGCCACCGCGGAGGCCATCGATAAAGCCGAAGACCGCGAACTCTTCCGCGATGCGATGACGAAGATTGGTCTTTCAACGCCGCGCTCGCATCACATCAAGACCTTGCCGCAAGCGCTCGAAGCGCTCGCTGACATTGGGCTGCCCGCGATCATTCGCCCCTCTTTCACCATGGGCGGCACGGGTGGCGGCATTGCGTATAACAAAGCCGAATTTATCGAGATCATCGAGCGCGGCATTGATGCGTCACCAACGAATGAAGTGTTGGTGGAAGAAAGCGTGCTCGGCTGGAAAGAATATGAGATGGAAGTTGTGCGCGACAAAGCGGACAATTGCATCATCATCTGTTCAATCGAAAATCTCGATCCGATGGGCGTGCATACGGGTGACTCGATTACGGTTGCTCCGGCGCTGACGCTGACCGACAAAGAATATCAAATCATGCGCGATGCCTCGCTCGCGGTGCTCCGCGAGATCGGCGTCGAAACCGGTGGCTCGAATGTGCAATTCGCGGTGAACCCCGCTGATGGCCGCATGATCGTGATTGAAATGAATCCGCGCGTGTCACGTTCATCCGCACTCGCATCGAAAGCCACAGGCTTCCCGATTGCGCGCGTCGCGGCCAAATTGGCGGTTGGCTATACGCTGGATGAAATCGAAAACGACATTACGGGCGGCGCGACACCGGCATCGTTTGAGCCGACGATTGATTATGTCGTCACAAAGATTCCGCGCTTCGCTTTTGA
The DNA here is from genome assembly GCA_947456435.1 of Hyphomicrobiales bacterium. Taxonomy (GTDB): domain Bacteria; phylum Pseudomonadota; class Alphaproteobacteria; order Rhizobiales; family Beijerinckiaceae; genus CAIUPE01. Next base: position 8,283 of record CANGSG010000011.1, on the reverse strand, counting down.
AAAATTTCCCGGTGCCGACAAAAACCTCACAACGTCGATGAAATCGGTGGGTGAAGCGATGGCGATTGGGCGCACCTTCCAAGAGTCGTTGCAGAAGGCGCTGCGTTCGCTTGAAACGGGCCTCACGGGTCTTGATGAAATCGAGATCGAGGGCCTAGGATCAGGCGACGACAAGAACGCGATCAAAGCCGCGCTTGGCACGCCAACGCCGGAGCGTATTTTGCAAGTGGGCCAAGCCTTCCGCACAGGCTTCACGCTCGACGAAGTGCATGAGAGCTGCAAAATCGATCCGTGGTTTTTGGAACAAATCAAAGACATTATCGACACCGAAGAAGCCGTCCGCAATTTCGGCGTGCCGAAAACGAAAGAAGCATTACGCCGCTTGAAAGCGATGGGATTTTCGGATTCGCGCCTTGCCGTGCTTTCAAAGCAAAGCGAAGAGGCTGTGACGAAAGCGCGCCGCGCACTCGATGTGCGGCCGGTTTACAAACGCATTGATACGTGTGCGGCGGAATTTGCATCCCCGACCGCTTATATGTATTCGACTTACGCGCCGAATTTTGCGGGTGCGCCGGCCAATGAAGCGGCGATTTCAAACCGCAAGAAAATCGCCATTCTCGGCGGCGGCCCCAACCGCATCGGCCAAGGCATCGAGTTTGATTATTGCTGCTGCCATGCCTGTTTCGCGCTTGCGGATGCGGGCTATGAAACCATCATGATCAATTGCAATCCGGAAACGGTTTCAACCGATTATGATACGTCGGATCGTTTGTATTTCGAGCCTTTGACGGCCGAAGATGTGATCGAGATTTTAACGCTCGAACAATCCAAAGGTGAATTGCTCGGTGCGATTGTGCAATTTGGTGGTCAAACACCTTTGAAGCTTGCGCATGCTTTGGAACAAGCCGGTATTCCAATCCTTGGCACATCGCCCGATATGATCGATCTCGCGGAAGATCGTGATCGGTTCAAACGCTTGCTCGATAGGCTGGGCTTGAAACAGCCGCAAAATGGCATTGCCTATTCAGTCGAACAAGCGCGCATCGTATTGCAGGAACTGGGTCTCCCCTTGGTTGTGCGCCCCTCTTATGTGCTGGGCGGTCGCGCCATGGAAATTTTGCGCGATGAACAGGCCTTTGATCGGTATCTTTTGGGCACGCTGCCTGAGCTTGTGCCGAACGATATCAAAGCACGTTATCCGAATGACAAGACCGGACAAATCAACACGCTGCTCGGCAAAAATCCGCTTCTGTTTGATCGTTATTTGAGCGACGCGATTGAAGTCGATGTCGATTGCGTGTCAGACGGCAAAGATGTGTTTATCGCCGGTATCATGGAGCATATTGAAGAAGCGGGTATTCACTCCGGTGACTCCGCCTGTTCTTTGCCGCCCCATTCTTTGAAGCCTGCTTTATTGAGTGCGCTTGAGCAGCAGACGAAAGATTTGGCGCTTGCGCTCAATGTCGTCGGTCTGATGAATGTGCAATATGCGCTCAAGGACGATGTGATTTATGTGCTTGAAGTTAATCCGCGCGCCTCGCGTACGGTGCCTTTTGTTGCCAAAGTGATCGGCAAGCCGATTGCCAAAATCGCCTCGCGCATCATGGCGGGTGAGAGCCTTGCGTCATTCACGCTCAAGGCCACGCCTTATGATCATATCGCGGTCAAAGAAGCGGTGTTTCCCTTTGCGCGTTTCCCCGGTGTTGATGTTGTTCTTGGCCCCGAAATGCGTTCAACCGGCGAAGTGATCGGGCTTGATAAGAGCTTCGGCGTTGCCTTTGCGAAAAGTCAGCTGGGCTCGGGCACGCAAGTGCCGAAGAAGGGCACAGTGTTTGTGTCGGTGCGTGATGCCGATAAGCCGCGCATTGTGCCCGCGATGAAAATTCTGGCTGATCTCGGATTTTCGATCTTGGCGAGCGAGGGAACGCTCAAACATCTGGCCGCAAATGGGATTACGGCCACGAAGATCAATAAGGTGCTCGAAGGCCGCCCGCACATTGTCGATGCCATCAAAAATGGCGGGGTGCAGCTTGTCTTCAACACGACCGAGGGTAAACAGGCGCTTTTGGACTCGCGATCGCTGCGCCGAACCGCCCTCTTGCATAAAGTGCCCTATTATACGACCTTGTCGGGGGCGATTGCTGCGGCAGAAGGTATCAAGGCCTATCTGGCGGGCGATCTTGAAGTGAAGCCTCTGCAAGACTACTTCCCAAGTGAGGGGGCTAAAGCCTCCTGAATTGAGTGAATTTTCGAGGGTCTGGAGCCGGAACCACTGGCTTTGGGGCCCGTTATTTTGTTTCTGATCGGACGGACGGACGGCACGATGGAAAAGATTCCAATGACGGTGGCGGGTTTTAAGGCGCTCGAAGAAGAATTGCGCCAGCGCCAACAAGAGGCACGCCCGCGGATCATCCAGGCGATCGCGGAAGCCCGTGCGCATGGTGACCTATCGGAAAATGCCGAATATCATTCTGCGAAAGAACAGCAATCCTTGAATGAAGGCCGGATTGCCGAGCTCGAAGACAAGATTTCGCGCGCCGAAGTCATCGATGTGTCAAAGCTCTCGGGCTCGACCATCAAATTTGGCGCGACCGTCAAATTGATTGATGACGATACGGAAGAAGAGAAGACGTACCAGATTGTCGGCGACAGCGAAGCCGATGTGAAAGACGGCAAAGTATCAATCAGCTCCCCCATCGCCCGTGCCCTGATCGGCAAAAAAACGGGCGACGCGATTGAGGTCAACACGCCCGGGGGAGGCAAGAGTTATGAAATCATTGATGTCGTTTACCGTTGATCGGCGGCGCCTGATCGCAGGACTGGCGCTTGCCCCGCTGGCAGGCGTTTTGACAACCGCCTGCAATGTTACAAGCCGCGCGGCGCGCGCCAATCAAGGCCCGCTCTACTCGGCGCTTTTTGTTGATGTGGAACCGGTGCGCGCAAAAGGCATCAATGGCTATGCCGACAAAATCGCGCGCTATCAGAAGCAAGGGCTTGCGGAGGCCTATCAAGGTGCGCTTGCCCCGGGCAAGGGCTTGCCGACACTCACCGCTGAAATTCATTCGATCAGTTTCGGCGGCGAGATGGAAAGCTTCCCGATCATGATGGGGCAATCCGGCTCGGCTTTTCCGCAACATGTTTACGTTACGGATTGGCTCGAAGGTTTTGCGGTGATCAAAAAAGGTGGGCAGGAAATCAAACGCGTGAAAATTCTTGCCGCGCATCGCACCGAAGGGCGCCGGCAATGGTCAATGGCGGATGACGAGCAGCGTTTGATTGAATTGACGCGTTATTTTGCCGAGCAGTTGCGTGGCGATCTTGGTGACTGACTCTGCCGCGCGCCCGATAATCTGGGCGCTGCTTCTGCCCGAAGCGGGATTTCGAAGCCAAGTGATGGGCCTTGCTGAAGCATTGCACAGCCGCGTGCAGGGGACAGTTATCGAAAAAAATGTCGATCTCCGTGCGCCATGGCGTTACCTGCCCGCAACGCTCTGCCCCCTCGCTTTGCACGGATTGACCGCGACATCGGATCGGCTCGACGCACCTTGGCCGGATCTGGTCATCGGGTGTGGACGCAGAACCATTCCGCTGGCGCTTGCGATCAAACGCGCGTCTTTGGGGCGAAGCAAAGCGGTGTTTATTCAAGATCCGAAAGCGGCAGCGCCAAAATTCGATCTTGTTTTTCCGATGCATCATGACGGGCTTGATGGGCCGAATGTGATTGCGGTCGATACAGCGCTGCATCGGGTGACCGATGAGAAACTCGAGGCGGGACGTGCACAATGGCGCGCGCGGTTTGAAGGGTTGAATCGTCCTTTGATCGGTGTCGTGCTCGGGGGCAGCAATGGATCATTGCGGTTCACTGAATCATGCGCGCGTGACCTTGTGACAAAGCTCGAACGGCTTGCGCGCGATGAAGGCGCGAGCTTTGTGATGACACCCTCGCGCCGCACCGATGAGGACGCGCTGGAAGTCATTCGTGATTTTGCACGACGCCAACCGCAGACATGGTTGTGGGATGGCCAGAATGATAATCCCTATTTCGGCATATTGGGATTAAGCGATGCATTGATTGTCACGGAAGATTCCGTGTCGATGGTGTCTGAAGCCCTTGTGACCGGTAAACCCCTTGCAACCGTGCCGCTTGAAGGGCACGCAAGGCGGCATAAAATGTTCATCGACAATTTACGCACCAAAGGCGCGATCACGCGGTTTGACGGAACCCTGCCCCATGCCTCTGGCGTGATGCTTACCAACGCAACAGAGCGCGCCGCCGATGCGGTTTTGGGGTTGGTGGGGAAGTAGGCGCAGTAGGCAGTAGGCAGTAGGCAGTAGGCAGTAGGCAGTAGGCAGTAGGCAGTAGGCAGTAGGCAGTAGGGTATAGTGAATAGTGAATAGCTAGTAGGCAGTCGGCAATCGGATTTTTTACGCCCTCATCCTGAAGAGCGCCGAAGGCATTTACCCCCTCATCCTGAGGAGCGCCGAAGGCGCGTCTCGAAGGACGTCCTTCGACTCGTCGCTTCGCGACGGCTCAGGATGAGGTGTTTTTTCTTACTTACCAAAACGGCACAGAACAGCCCTGAGCCCCTTCGTTCGTCATGGCCGGGTTTAGCCCGACCATCCACGACTTGAGACGAACCGCAAGCCTTCTCAAGAAAGTCGTGGATGATCGCCGAGTAATTTAAAGAATTGTTGGACGGTCATGACGGAACAAAGCGATCGCTTTACCCCGCCACGACGGGTTGATCCGGATAGGATAATTGCTCGCGCGCGCGCCACTCTGGCGTGACATAATTCAGGATCAGCGATTTGCGCACACCGGGGATCGTGCGCTTTTCAAAACCGTGCCACGTATTGTCAGACGGCACAAAAATCATCGCGCTGTTTTTTGCGAATGGCGACGAGCCAATATGCGTATTCACATCGCTATAAATATCGGTGCCTAATTTTTCATGGCCCGGTTCATCTGAAAGATAAATCAGCATTGTGAATTTCTTCACGCCGAGATCGGTATGCGGTTCAAGCCAGAATCCATCGGTGTCTTGCGCATATTCAAGACGAAGATAATTGCCGGTCAAATCAAGACCGCAGGCTTTGTTGAACCGCGCCACCGTGGACGGCTGTTGCAGATAATCGGCAACCGCATGACACACTGGATGTTTGGCGCAATTGTCGCGATCAAAATATTGGCGCGTGGCATTATGAACCTCACGCTTGCCAGACACACCGCCGAGATCAGGAACCGGAAAGGGCAAAGTGAGCAACGCATTGGCAACCGCCGACGGAAACACGCCAGCAACGAACCAATGGCGATAGGGCTTTTCCGACCGCTCCGCTGTCGAAAGCGCATGATCAAGCGCGGCGTCAAATTCGGTGCGGGAAGGCGTCATAGCGGTCCTATCCATTATTGTCGTGAGCGGGGCGCGATTCTGCCCGAAAGATCTTGCGTGTGCATAGCCCGAAGCCCCCGGCTGAGCCAAGTTAAATGTCAAACGGCATCCTGCCGCGGATGCCGCTCTTTACCCACCCCACCTATGCAAAAAAAGCGGGACAAGGCCGCGAGCTCTGTTGCAATCAGCAGGTCGGACGGTACAACTTAAGAGCAAGATTGAGGACAGATCATGGCAGAACATCACGAAAAACTGATCATTGTAGGGTCTGGACCGGCCGGCTACACCGCCGCCATCTATGCCGCGCGCGCGATGCTCAAGCCTGTGCTGATCAGCGGATTGCAACCCGGCGGACAGCTGACGATTACCACCGATGTCGAAAACTATCCCGGATTTGCCGAGGCCGTTCAGGGCCCCTGGCTCGTGGAACAGATGCGCGCGCAGGCCGAGCATGTCGGCACGCGGATGGTGTCGGACCTGATCGTGAAGGCGGATCTCTCCGCTCGCCCGTTCCAGCTCACGGGCGATAATGGTGATGTTTATTTTTGCGAGACGCTGGTGATTGCCACGGGCGCGCAGGCGAAATGGCTCGGCATTCCGGGCGAGCAGAAATTTCAGGGCTTTGGCGTATCGGCCTGCGCGACCTGCGACGGATTTTTCTTCCGGGGCAAAGAAGTGGCCGTCATCGGCGGCGGCAATTCGGCCGTCGAAGAAGCTCTTTATCTCGCGGGCCTTGCCGCGAAAGTCACCGTCATCCATCGCCGCGACAGTTTCCGCGCGGAAAAAATTCTGCAAGATCGCCTCTTCGCGCATCCCAAAATCGAAGTGGTGTGGAACCATGTGGTGGAAGACATTGCCGGCGGCGGTACACCACCGGCTGTGACCGGCGTTGTGGTGAAAAGCACCGAGTCTGGCGCGGTGAAAACCATTCCGGTGGATGGCGTGTTTGTGGCCATCGGCCATAGTCCGGCAAGCGCGGTGTTTGCTGACCAGCTCAAAATGAAACAGGGCGGCTATATCTGGACCGCGCCCGATTCCACCGCCACTTCGATTGAAGGCGTTTATGCCGCCGGCGACGTGACGGATGATGTGTTCCGCCAAGCGGTGACCGCAGCCGGTATGGGATGCATGGCCGCATTGGAAGCGGAGCGCTGGCTGGCAGCGCATGAGACTCATTTGAAAGCAGCCGAATAATGCCGACCACAACCAATTTCGCGGCGTCATCGACCATCGACTGGGACAAGGTCCGGATTTTCTACGTCGCAGCGGATGCGGGCAGTTTTACCCATGCGGGTGATACGTTGCAGATCAGCCAATCGGCCGTAAGCCGGCAAGTGAGTGCGCTTGAACGCGATCTCGGTGTGCCGCTGTTTCATCGCCATGCGCGCGGATTGATCCTCACCGAGCAGGGCGAACATCTCTTTCGGACTGCGAAAGAGATGATGCTCAAACTTGAAACCGCACGCGCGCGCCTGACCGACAGCCGCGAGAAGCCGAATGGTGATTTGCGCATCACCACCACTTTGGGCCTCGGCACCAATTGGTTGACGCCGCGCGTGGGAGAATTTCTTGATCTGTACCCCGACATTCGGTTGCAAATGCTGTTGACCGATGAGGAGCTTGATTTGTCGATGCGCGAGGCGGATGTCGCGATCTGGCTGAGGCAGCCCACACAATCCGATCTTATTCAAAGACGGCTCTTCACCGTGCATTTTCATGCTTATGCCTCAACCGATTACATCAAGCGGCGGGGCTCGCCGAAAGATATCGCCGATCTGGAAGAGCACCGGATTCTCACTTTTGGCGGACCCACCCCCGCGCATCTTCTCGACGTACACTGGCTGACCACGGCCGGGCGCGACGCACGCCATGCGCGTCCAGCAGCGCTCACCATCAACAACATCACCGGACTTTACCATGCGGTATCACGCGGCGCAGGCATCGCGGTATTGCCCGACTATCTGGTCGATAAGGATGCGGGGTTGGTGCAGGTGCTCTCAGAACTCGAAACACCGGCGCTCGAATCCTATCTTGTTTATCCGGAAGAATTGAAAAATGTCGCGCGCGTGCAAGTGTTCCGCGATTTTCTGGTGAGCAAGGCGCAACGCTGGGCGCATTAAGCCGCGCTGTTCAATATAATTATCTGAACAAAAAAGCCCGGCACTGCCGGGCTTTTTCTTTATACGTTTGAACTGCGAAACTTAACGCAAACTCGCCGTAAACCGCTGAATCTTGCCGCACGCTTCTTCGAGCACTTTATTCGAGGTTGCGTAGGAGATGCGGAAATTGGGGCCGAGGCCGAAGGCTGTGCCATGCACGGCGGCCACGCCTTCTGACTCGAGCAATTCGGTGACGAAGTCTTCGTCCGTTGCAATCACTTTGCCCGATGGCGCTTTCTTACCAATCACGCCTTTGATGCTCGGATAGACATAGAACGCGCCTTCCGGCATCGGGCATTCGATGTCCTTGGCTTGATTGAGCATCGACACCACAAGGTCACGACGTTCTTCAAAGGCTTTGCGGCTCACAGTGATGAAATCTTGCGGGCCGTTCAGCGCTTCCACCGCCGCCCATTGCGCAATCGAACACGCGCCTGATGTTTGCTGTCCCTGCACCATATCCATGGCCTTGATGAGCACATCAGGGCCGCCCGCATAGCCGATACGCCAGCCGGTCATTGCGTAAGACTTCGACACACCATTCATGGTGAGCGTGCGCTCCCACAAATTCGGTTCGATTTGTGCAGGCGTTGTGAACACAAAATCACCGTAAGTCAGATGCTCGTACATATCATCGGTGAGAATCCACACATGCGGATGACGCACGAGCACATCGGTAACGGCTTTCAATTCATCGCGCGTATAGGCCGCGCCCGACGGATTTGAGGGCGAAT
>CANGSG010000010.1 GCA_947456435.1 Hyphomicrobiales bacterium | reverse complement strand
TCTTGTTCGAAGAAGATACCGCGTTGCAGATCGACTTCGTTCTTCAATTCACGGCAGACATTATAATAGCCCTGCACGGTCATCGGATCGCCTTCGAGCTTGCCGACGGCTGTGCCCGTGTGGAGATGATCAACACCCGCAAGGCGCAACCATTTCGCAATCACGCGGAACGACACGCCGTGATTCTTCTGGCGCGTATAGGTGCCGTGGCCTGCACGATGCATGTGCAAGATCATATCATTCTGACGGCACCATTCGGAGATCGATTGAATAGCGGTGTAGCCGACGATCAAATCGACCATCACAATCACCGAGCCGAGTTCTTTCGCAAATTCCGCGCGACGATACATTTCTTCCATCGTGCCGGCGGTGATGTTGAGATAGTGGCCCTTCACTTCACCCGTCTCAGCGGAGGCCTTGTTCACGGCTTCCATGCAATAAAGAAAACGATCACGATAATGCATGAAGGCTTGCGAGTTGATGTTCTCGTCATCCTTCATGAAATCGAGGCCGCCTTTGAGGCCTTCATAAACAACGCGGCCGTAATTCTTGCCCGAGAGGCCGAGCTTCGGTTTTGTTGTCGCGCCAAGCAAAGGCTTGCCGAATTTATCAAGACGCTCGCGCTCAACCACGATGCCCGTCGGCGGACCCTTGAAGGTTTTCACATAAGCGACAGGGAAGCGCATATCTTCAAGACGCGCGGCTTTCAAAGGCTTGAACGAGAACACATTGCCGATGATGGAGGCGGTGAGATTCGCGATTGAACCTTCTTCAAACAGAATGAGGTCGTAAGCGACATAGCAGAAATATTGGCCCGGCTGACCGGGAACCGGATCAACGCGATATGCCTTCGCGCGATATTGATCCGCAGCAGTGAGACGATCCGTCCACACGACCGTCCATGTTGCGGTTGAGCTTTCGCCTGCAACGGCGGCGGCAGCTTCAATCGGATCAACACCATCTTGCGGCGTAATGCGGAAGAGCGCGATGAGATCGGTATCTTTAGGAACATAATCGCCGTTCCAATATCCCATTTGTGCGTATTTCAACACGCCGGCGCGATAGCGGTCTTTACCTTTAAGCTCGGCGGAGAGGGGCTGGTCCATAATGAAACCTTTCTTTCAAAAACAGTGAAATGCAGAAAATCGGGGAGGTGAATGCGAACTCAGGATGTGCGGCGTTTGATATCCATGAGCTTGTTGATCAAAGGCGTGAAAATAAGCTGCATCGCGAGATCAAGCTTATCGCCACCACACACAATCGAATTGGCGCGAGACATCCACGAGCCTGACAGCATCGATTGGAGATAGGGGAAATCAATGCCGCGCGGATTGGCAAAACGAATGACCAACATGGATTCGGCAGGTGTCGGAATCCAACGCGCCACAAATGGGTTTGATGTATCCACCGTCGGCACACGTTGGAAATTGATATTGGTGTGCGAGAATTGCGGGCAGATATAGCGCGCATAATCAGGCATACGGCGCAGAATTGTTTCTGTAATCGCTTCGGTGGAATAGCCGCGCAGTGATTTGTCGCGATGGATTTTTTGAATCCATTCGAGATTGATGACCGGCACAACGCCGATTTTGAGATCGACATGTTTGGCGAGATTAACTTTTTCGGTTACCGCGCAACCATGGAGACCTTCGTAAAAGAGAACATCGGAATCGGGGAGATCGCGCCAAGCCGTAAAAGTGCCGGGGGGCGTGCCATAAAGCTCGGCTTCGCCATCATCATGAACATAGATGCGGGTTTTACCTTTTCCCGTGCGGCCATAATTTTCAAAAACGCCCTCAAGCGTTTCGAGCTCATTGGCTTCGGGATTGAAATGCGTGAAATGAAGATTGCCGTTTTTTTCTTCCTCGGCCACTTTTTGCTTCATGGCCGCGCGGTCATAGCGATGAAACGCATCCCCTTCGATGAAGGCTGCATTTACGCCTTCACGGACGAAAATTTTCGAGAATGTATCTTTAACAGTGGTGGTTCCGGCGCCGGATGAACCTGTAATGGCAATGATGGGATGACGCTGTGACATAGAAACGCTTCCTTTAGGCTCTGAACAGACCGCGATTGCTGAAGAGAGGATGACGAATCGCGAGACGCGAAGGATCGGCGTGATAGCGCGCGATTTTTCGGACTTCGGCAGCCGAGCCGAAAATCAAGGGCGTACGTTGGTGCAATGTGTTGGGAACAATATCGAGAATGCGGTTCTCGCCATCAATCGCACGACCACCGGCTTGCTCGACAAGCATCGCAATGGGGTTGGCTTCATAAACAAGACGCAAACGCCCTTGGCCATAGCCTTTACGGCTATCGCGTGGATAAATGAAAATGCCGCCGCGAATGAAAATACGATAGGCTTCAGCCACGAGCGAAGCGATCCAGCGCATATTGAAATCTTTTTCGCGCGGACCGGTTTGGCCAGAGAGACAATCATCGACGTAAGTCCGCATCGAGTCGTCCCAATGCCGGTAATTCGACATATTGATCGCAAACTCCTTCGCATCAGCATCAATGCGCGCGCGATCATAAGCAAGAATGAACGCGTTCCGGCGTTCCGAGTAAACAAAGATGGCCGTGCCATCGCCGAGCGTCAGGGCAAGCGCTACCTGCGGGCCATAAATGAAAAAGCCCGCGGCGATTTGTTCGGAGCCCGGTTGTTGAAAAGTTTGCGTCGCATCGCCCTTCGTCGGCAGAATGGAGAAGATCGAGCCGATCGAAATATTCGTATCGATATTCGAAGACCCATCGAGCGGATCGACCGCAACCGAAATGGGGCTCAACGGATCAATGGTCAGCGGATGGGTCTGCTCCTCCGACGCATAATGGGCGACGCGGGCGGTCTGCGCGGCGTTTATGAAGGCATTATCGGCATGTACATCGAGCGCCTTTTGATCGTCGCCATCGGCGTTGTTGTTGGCGGTGCTGGCAGCGAAGGCAGCACCGAGCGCGCCTTCATTGATGGCGCGGCGCATATCGGCGGCGGCACCCGCAAAATGTTCGATCAAGAGGGCAGCGCGGGCATGGGCGATATCCGCCGAGGCCGTGAGTTGTCCGAGATAATCCGCGAGTGTGGATCCGCGCATGAGGCCCCCCTATGTTGCTTCGGCCGGGTCGCGCTAAGCGCCTCCTCAGTCGAAGTCGGGGTGACCATCGGCTTTTCCTAAGATTAGTAAATTTTATTATCTTTACAGTTTAGATAAATTTTTTTAACTTTAGTCATGCGCCATGTGACTTTCCGGCAATTGCTCTCGCTCCTCGCGATCAAGCGATCGGGGAAGATTTCCCAAGCAGCGCAAGAGCTTAATCTTACCGGTCCGGCCATTACCCTGCAGCTTAAACAGCTCGAAGAGCAGTTGGGCTTGCCGCTTTTTGACCGGAGCCGGGAAGGTATGCGGCCTACGGTCGCGGGCGAGGCGGCGCTTCGGGCGGCGCGGGATATCGAATTGCGGCTACGCGGCTTCTTCGAAGAGGTGGATGCGATCCGGGACGCGGGCTCGGGCCGTTTGGCAATTGGCGCTGTGTCGACCGCCAAATATTTCGCACCCGCGCTGATAGCGGCTTTTCGGGCCAAACATCCGGGCATCGAGATTGTGCTCTCGGTTGGCAACCGTTTCGGCATTATCGATTCTCTGCGGCAATATGATATTGATCTCGCTTTAATGGGTCGGCCGCCGCGCGATTTTGGTGTGCGTTCTTTGTTGTTTGGCGATCATCCGCTTGTGATGATTGCCGCGCCTGACCATCCGCTCACGAAACGGCGTGCGCTCGCGAAGGAAGATCTTCTCGATCACAAATTCATTGTGCGTGAAACGGGATCGGGCACCCGCTCTTCGCTGGATATTTTCATGAGCGATGTCTCAGGCTGGCAAGAACGTCGTCATACGGAAATGACGTCGAATGAAACGATCAAACAAGCCGTGATGGCAGGAATGGGAATCGCATTTATTTCCGCGCATACAATCGCGATGGAATTTGAACTTGGTCGACTCAAAATTCTCGATGTCGAAGGTATGCCTATTCGGCGGCAATGGTATGGCGTCACGCGTTCGGATCGTGAACCTAATCCGGCTATGCGGGCCTTCAATGAATTTCTTGTTGCTGAGGGCGCACGCTATCTGCCCTTCATTCCAACAATCTATCCGATGCAGCCGGATGAAGTTTAGAGCGGCTTAAGATGCCCCGCGCGCGGATCATGTTTTGCGAGACGCGCGAGCAAATATTCGACTTCCGCTTTGGCTTTTTCGCTTAACCCACTGCCCGGCTTTCGTTGCGCATCAGAAGCCAGAATACCGCGCCGCATCAGCGTATATTTGCGCACGGCAAGTCCTACACCCTGTTGCTGTTCATAGCGCATCAAAGGCAGATGAGCGTCGAACAAATTATGAGCATCATCGCGACGTCCCGCTTTTTGAAACGCGACAACATCGACTAATAATTCAGGGAACGCATAGCCCGTCATCGCGCCATCGACACCGCGTTCCATTTCAAAATCGAGGAACAATCCTCCATTGCCGGTGAGAATTGAAATCGGCCGTAATGTCCCTTCGCTTTGAAACTTCCGCAGCGTCGATATTTTCTCCAAGCCCGGCCAGTCTTCATGTTTAAGCATTACGCATGATGAATTATCCATCACGATGCGGCGGATCACGTTGGGCGTCATGATTACTGAAAGCGTCAGAGGATAATCCTGAATGACAAAAGGAATATCCGCACCAATCGCTTCAACCGCTTGCGCGTAATAAGTCACGATCTGATCATCGGTGCGTAAAGAGGAGGGTGGCGCGATCATCACACCCGCCGCGCCCTGATCCATCACCGCGCGTGCAAGGGCACGCATCGCCGCAAAGCCGGGCGCTGAGACGCCTACAATGAAAGGTAGCTGTGGGGCGCGTTTGATCGTGCGTTTGGCAAACGCGAGCGCTTCATCCGAATCTAGCTTTGGCGCTTCGCCCATAATGCCGAGAATGGTGACGCCCGTCGCACCACACCCCACATAATGATCAATCATGCGGTCGGTGCTGGCCCAATCAAGAGCGCCATCGGGCAGAAAAGGGGTCGGCGCGATCGGAAACACGCCTGCGGCATCGGCAGTCAACATAAACACTCTCCCGGACAAAGCGGCGCCACGCTAGCGGCGCCTCCCTCTCCGGGCAAGCGGTTCAGCTATTTGATGTTTGGAACAGGCCGAAGATTTTGACCGTCAACCCACTCACCGCGGCAGAGAGCACCATGCCCCAAACCATATCGATCAGCGCGATCTTGAGCGTGAACCCCTTCATGACCGCGAGATTCGTCAGGTCATAGGTGGCATAGGCCACAAGCCCGAATACGGCACCGGAAATGACGGCTTTCATTACCGACTCCGATTCCGCTGCTGGCGCGATCACCAGATAGACGAGCCCCGCGATATAAAGCGCATAGAAAGCAAAGGCGGCGATGAGATTGGGCTGATCAAGCAAGAGACCGCCAATTTCTTCGACATAAAAGCCCCGACCGAGCCACATGAGCCAGATCATGTCGATAATCAGTAAAAGAACGAAGGCAATGGCCCAGAGCAACACATAGAAGGTCATGGAGCGCGTTTCCCGTTTCATGAGCGAGATACGCGCCCTGTCTTCTGCGAGATCATACCGCGCGGCGTTACGCCACGGCGCGGGCAAGAGCGCATTGCGACCAGAGATTGGAAAGTGCGCCCACGAGATGGTCAATATCGGCGTCTGTATGCAGCGGTGTGGGCGTGATGCGCAGCCGCTCGGTACCGCGCGGCACCGTCGGATAATTGATCGGTTGGATATAGATGCCATAGGATTCAAGCAGAATATCGCTGATCCATTTGCATTTCTTGGCGTCGCCCACCATCACCGGCACAATATGGCTTTCATTGCGCAAATAGGGCACGCCGGCCGCATCAAGTTTCTTCCGGAGCTTCGCCACGCGGTCACGTTGGCCAAGGCGCTCCGCTTCACTGTTTTTCAGATGACGGATTGAAGCCGCCGCCGCCGCCGCGCAGGCGGGCGGAAGCGAAGTCGTGAAGATAAAACCCGAAGCGAAGCTCCGCACGAAATCAACGAGTGCTGATGAGCCGGTGATATAGCCGCCCACCACACCAAAGGCTTTGCCGAGCGTTCCTTCAATTACGGTGACGCGATCCATCAAGCCTTCGCGTTCGGCAATGCCGCCGCCGCGCGGTCCATACATGCCTACCGCATGCACTTCATCGAGATAGGTCATCGCGCCATATTTATCGGCAAGATCACAAATCGCTTTGATCGGCCCGACATCGCCATCCATCGAATAGACGCTCTCAAAGGCGATAAGCTTTGGCCGCTTCGGATCGAGGCTTTTCAGAATGCGCTCGAGATCGGCCAAGTCGTTATGTTTGAAGACATGACGTTCGGCGCGCGAATGGCGAATGCCTTCGATCATCGAGGCATGATTTCCGGCGTCGGACAAAACAACACAATCAGGAATGAGGCTTGCGAGTGTGCCGAGCGCCGCCCAGTTTGATACATAACCTGATGTGAACAGAAGTGCGGACTCTTTGCCGTGAAGATCGGCCAATTCCTGCTCTAATTCGACATGGAAGCGGTTGGTGCCGGAAATATTGCGTGTACCGCCCGCGCCCGCGCCGCAGAGATCAACGGCGTCATGCATGGCTTTGAGAACGGATGGATTTTGACCCATCCCGAGATAGTCATTTGAACACCAGACGGTGATGGGCTTTGTCTCGGTAGCCCCGTGATGACCCGCTGTTGGGAAAGCCCCCGCCTTGCGCTCTAATGTCGCGAAGACGCGATAGCGGCCTTCGGATTTCAGTTCATCGATCTTCGACTGAAAAAAAGAATTGTAGTCCATTATCGTGTTCCGCTTGTGAGACTTTTGCAGGTGTGACCGTCATGGGCGGTCGGGACGTGTGCCGAAACTGCGGCAAATTCATGATTGTCTTCCGGGTGACGTCTTTGCGGTAAATCAAGCCCTTGGCGCGGCAGGCTCCAGCTCCAGAGCTTTTGCACCGAGAAGGGAATGACCAGCATCCAATGTTCGACCAAAGCGAGTCCCATAATCGCCGCGAGAAGCGAATAGCTCGCAATTGCAAAATCGCTCGTGGCATCGGCCGCGCGACCGACCAGGCACATCACGCCAATCGTCGCAATTGTTACCGAGAAGGGGAAAAGAATATTCATCGGCTTTTCGGAGAGAAAGCTTTTGAGCACCTCCATATGCGGCGGCACAAATTCCACGCTCACATTGCGCACACCCAAAAACACATTGAGCCGCGCCGAGAGATGCATACCCCAGAGGGTCACGTAAGTGTAAAAGCCTGTCCAATTTGGCGCATCTTTCACGATGAACCAGATTGCCAGCGCCACAACAATGATCGCAATTTCATGCCAGAGATTGGCGGCAATCGCGTGGCCGAAATGTTTGATCCCTGAACATCCCTCAGCACACCGTATTTTGCGCGGACCCGTCACATAGCCCGTGTAAAGGCTCAGCTCTTGCCAACCCCATGCAATCAAGCCCGCCGAGAAAGCCGCATAGGCACCAAAACCATCCGTCTGATTGGCCGTGAACGAGAGGGCAATGCCCGCAAGAACAAGGCAAATGGTACCGCCCAACATGCTCCATTTGAATGTGTGAAGCGGCCGACTGTCCAAATAGAAGATCGCCCCGGTGGTGAACCACCAGAGAAAGAGGGCGAAGACAGCGGGGACGAGATAGACCATAGGCGCGTTCAGTTCGCTTTCACGACTTTACCAAGTGGGAACCAGGCGGATATCCGGCTTCAATTCATTCTTCTTTGTCGGAATCATGAAGAGACGAAGAAGTGTGAAGGCCGCCTTGACGGGCGTTGTAACTTTGCCCACGAGAGCTGAGAGTCCCCCACGCGCTTTAGCCTCACTCGCGTCTTCCGTAATCTTCACAAGCTGTCGTAGCAGCGGGAAGAACGACGGATGATCGATATCGACTTCGAGCGGGAAGGTCTGGCGTGAAATCGCCGTTGTTATTTCAAACACGCGGTGACCATACCAATCCGTATCCACGCCCAAGGCTTTATGGAAATGCGGGCGTTGGTGATCGCGCACAAACATGGTGGCAAACACGGCGAGTAGGAAGAACTTCACCCAATATTTGTTGAGGCCCGACAAGAGATGCGGATTAGCGCGCATCAACAAGGCAAAGGCTTCGCCATGACGGAACTCGTCATTGCACCATTGCTCGAACCATTTGAAAATCGGATGGAAGCGATTGTCCGGATTAGCCTGCAAATGCCGGAAAATCGTGATGTACCGCGCGTATCCGATCTTTTCTGAAAGATAGGTCGCGTAAAAAATGAATTTTGGCTGGAAAAAAGTGTATTTCTTGGTTTTGGTTAAAAAGCCAAGATCGACACCGATTTTGAAGTCTTTCAGCGTATCATTGATGAAGCCCGCATGACGAGACTCGTCGCGCGCCATCAGACGGAACAATTCGCATATGTCAGGATTGGTACCGCGCTTGCGCATTTCAGAGTAAAGCACGCAACCAGAAAATTCAGATGTCAAAGATGAGACGAGAAAATCGACGAATTCTTTGCGCAAACCTTCTGG
This sequence comes from Hyphomicrobiales bacterium, assembly GCA_947456435.1. Lineage (GTDB taxonomy): Bacteria > Pseudomonadota > Alphaproteobacteria > Rhizobiales > Beijerinckiaceae > CAIUPE01. Next base: position 16,199 of record CANGSG010000010.1, on the reverse strand, counting down.
CAAATCTTCGAGCGTTACTTTGTCCCATTCAGCGTTGCGTTTGAAATGCAGTTTGTTCGGATCTGATTGCATCTCGGCAATCAGCTTGTCCCATTCTTCACGCACCGGACTCACATCAATCGCGTCGAGGGCTTTAAAGTCTGTTGTATAGAAACGCGGCGAAAGGACAGTTGATTCTTGCGCTTTGCGCATCGTGTCCTTCGAGGAAATACCAAGCCGTTCGATGGTCATAGATCTTCTCCCGAAAAACTGAATTCCAATAGTTCCATATATTCCAGATCGCCAGTCATCCGCACCCAGGCCTGTTCGAACCATGTTGCGCGTTTGATCGTGGCCTTGCGGCGTTCTTCATGTGTCTCGCCATAGGGCACGCGGATTTCAGCGCCATGGACGAGGACTTCATCGCCGGGGCCGATGGTAACATCACCATCAAGCTCGACATGGGCGGCAAGGCTTTCAAATGTATTCACCACACGTACAGTACACATCACGTCTTCTTGTACAGCTTTGAAAAGCGGGGAGAGCATCATGATCATCCTTCGGCTTTGGTAAGATAAGCGCGGAACGTATCCACATTCGTATGACCGAAAGCGTCGAGATTGAGGGTGACGCTATTGGTCTCATCAACAAGTATCAGCGCCCCATTGCTGAGTTTAGACAGGCGGAAGGGGGCTGAAAGATCAATCGATTCACGTGAGCGCGTGCGCATAAGGCCGCGTAGTGTACCGCGCAGAAATCCGTTGGTGCCGGGTTCGGCGATGGCGACCTGCGCATGATCTTTCGCATCGCGAATAATCACGCTGCCGTCAGCAGCATCTTCAAAAGTCAAAAGCCGCGTCTCAATGACGGGCAGTGTGGTGATCAGTGATGGTGAGGGAGCCGATGATAGACGTTGAACCGCAATCGACGCGATTGTGATCACCACAAGCGCAGCCACGCCGAAAAGGGGTATTTTCGGGAAGCGGATATCGGTTACGGTTCTGTCCATCATCGGTTAGGCCGTCACAATATGGGGCGCAAAGCGCACAGCGCTTTTTGCTGATCTGATCGGAGCCGTGTGCACACCTTGAAGCGCGGAGGCGAGGCATGCGCCTACCTTATCGGCTTCAGGCACGGCACGGAGCATCGGTTCGGGATGGCGGAAGCGGAAGGGACGCGCATGCGGCCACAACACAGCCCAGGCGATCCGGTCGCCGCCCGAAAGCATGAGCGGCAAATCGCCTGTGCCATCACGATAGAGTCTCAAATCCGCATTCTCGATTTTTGAATAAGGCAGATTGAGAGTCAGAGGCAGGGCCATACCGATACGCATCACCACACGTTTGCTCGTGATCGTGTAGATCGTCGTGCGTGCGGAGAACCAGGCGAGGCCCGAGAGAATCGCAATCGAAAGCAGAGCGAGGATCGAGTACCAAATGAATGGCTTCAGCGCATCGCCCGCCGTCGCCCCATCAGCAAATCGAAATACGCTTTGCGCCACCGCAAGCACCGCGAAATAAATCGCGACCTTACGAATGTGGAACGCGCGCACCGCCAGCGATTGCCAGCGGGGCGAGCCCTGCCAAAGCATCGTCTCGCCTTGCGGCAGATGCTCTGGCAGGCCCTTTACGGGATCGAAAGCGAAGTCGTCGTGATGGCTCACAGGATGGGCTCCGCGCGTTCTGGAGTCGCATAGAGATGACCACCAGCGTAGTAAGCGCTGATCTTATCTTCCTCGAGCCGCGTCACAACATCTGGAGCCTTATGGCTCGGGACATTTGCGAATTGCGATCCGAGGATGGATTGCACTTTCACCGTGCCGCTTGATCCGGAAATATTGATCATTGCGGTTGGCAACAACACATTGCGTTTGCCCGAAGCGCTTGAAACTTCGACTTCGAGATAGCGGATCATGTGTTCGGCACGATCAAGCCAGATGTCGCGCACAACACCACCCGTGACACCATCAGCGCCAACAACAGGCATGCCGCGTGGATCCGGATCGCTGTGATCGATATGGAAACCGTCATTGGCGGCCTGACGCAGCGGGACAATCTTCGCGGCACCGGATGTGGTGGTATCCGGAATATCGAGACGTTCTGCATAGGATGCCGGACCAACAGCATCGAGCATCGGATTGCCGGTTGGCACAAGCGGAGCGCCGGGCCAAGCTTCAGCCGGTGATGCTTTTACCGGACGATTATCGCCGGAGCGGGCATCAGGCTTCTGAACAATCGACCCATCAGCAAGATGGAAGGATTTAGGTTCCGGGATCGCCGGAAAGCCCTGAACGGTAATGTAATCTGAACGATCAGAAACAAGCGGATATCCTTCGCGCTTGTTCTCCCGATGCAGGTAATAAACAACACCTGCGAGCAAGCCCCAGAACAGATAGAGAGTGATCTGGGCAACATCAAAATAGCTGGTTATGGCTGCGTGCATGTCAGGCCTCCTTGTAGCCTTCGCTTCGTCCCTCATCCCAAGAGGATGAAAGTGGGTTTTGCCGCGCGAGGCGGCGTCCGCCCATGCCAAACAGTGGCAGGGCGGCCATCAGCGTTGCAAAAAGCAACGCAATTTCGAGAATGAATACGGCGATATAACCCGTCGCGGGATGCGCGAGGGAGTCACCAAAACGACCGGCATGCGCGAGCACGGCAATGAGATCACGGGCAGCGCCAGAAAAGGCGATCGCCAGACCGGCAACGGTGGCTTGTACTGCGCCCCAGCTGCCGAGAAGAATGCCGCTCATGGTAGAATTGCCACAGCCCATTGTTGCCGTGAGTGTGCCGACAGAAAACAATCCCGCGCCGATGCCCACGGTGAGCGAGGCCATGCGGAAGAGACCAAGCGATCCGACGAGCGGTGCGGCGATCACGCCCATAAAAGCAATAATGCCGATCACCAAACCGAGGCCGATAACGCGCATCGCTTCAACACCGCGATTGAGCATACGTTCAGCGATGAAAAAGCCGACCAACATGCCGCCGGCAAGCGCCGCCATCAGCATGGTCGTATCGCCAACCGGAAGGCCGAAGACTTGGCCGCCGAAGGGCTCCAGCAAGATGTCCTGCATATTGAAAGCGGCGGTGCCAAGACCCACAACAGTCAGCAAACGTTTGAAACCGGGAATCGCCGAAAGCGTCTTCCACGTCTCACTAAATTTTGGCGCGACCGGCTCATCGAGTGTACCACCCGGGCGACGTGGCTCTTGCTTCCACAAGGCGATGCCGTTCAACACCATGGTCACAAGGGCCACGCCCTGAATGATTTTGATGAGACGAATTTCATCGAAGGTCTGGAGCAGTTGCGAGAAAATAATCGCGCTCACCACCATACCGATGAGCAAGGTTGTAAAAAGAAGGGCGACAACGCGCGGACGCACATGTTCGGGTGCGAGATCATTGGCAAGCGCAAGTCCTGCCGTTTGTGTTGTGTTGAGACCGGCGCCAATCAACAAGAAGGCAACCGCCGCGCCGGCTTGACCATAAATTGGGGGACCATTGGTATCGCCCGAGAGCAAAATGAGCGCGAAGGGCAGAATGGAAAACCCACCAAACTGCAACAGCGTACCAAACCAAATATAAGGCACGCGCTTCCAGCCCAAAGCGGAGCGATGCGTGTCAGATTTGAATCCGATTAAAGCGCGGAATGGTGCGAACACAACCGGCAACGACACCATGAAACCGACAAGCGAAGCGGGTACGCCCAATTCGACAATCATGATCCGGTTTAATGTACCCGTGAGCAAAACAGTCGCGATGCCAACCGAAACTTGAAACAAGGCAAGGCGCAAAAGGCGCGACAACGGCAATTCAGCCGTTGCAGCATCAGCAAAAGGCAGGAACCCGGATCCTACCTGCTGCCAACCTTTTGCGAGTGCGTTGTTCAGTCTTCTCATGCGTGGACAAGCTCCTGCGCGTGAGAAATGTAGAAACCACTATTGATACGGTGATTGCGTCCAATCGCCCAACCTTCAAAGCGAGGGTCCTGTTTGATCGCCTGATGCAGTTTGTCCGCGCGATGCGGCACAATCGCCGGTGAACGATCACTGCGCGGGAAGAGTTTACCGGCAAGATGCATGGCACCAAGAAGAGGCGTGTAAGGCGCGAATGTGATTTGCACGCTTTGGCGGCTCATCGCGGCTAAGCGCGCGAGCATCTCAATCATATCCGGCATTTCATAATGGATAAGCGAATCCATACCGACGACATGATCAAAGCGGCCCAAACGGGGATCAAGCATGTCACCGGAGAGATAAGTGATCGTGCCTTTGAGGTCTTTTGGGCTGCGTTCGCGCGCGAGATCGACCAGGGTCGGCGAGAGATCAATGGCGACAACGTCCGCACCGCGCGCGGCGGCTTCAACTGCGAGAGCGCCGGTGCCACAGCCCGCATCGAGAAGGCGCAAGCCTGAAAGATTCTGCGGTAGATGCGAGAGAAGCGTCGCGCGCATGCGATCACGGCCTGCACGCACCGTAGCGCGAATACCCGAGACCGGCGCATCTGATGTAAGACGCGACCACGCGGCTGCAGCTGTGCGATCGAAATAGGTTTCGATCTCACCGCGTCGTGTCGTGTAAGTCGTGTCCAAACCTTGCGTCGTCATGATCCGGTTACGTCCCTTCGCTCAATCAAAACCGAGGAAATCAAAAATCTCGCGATCTTTCATCGAACGTGCATCGCAAGGTGTGGCACCGGCCCAAAGGGACGCCGCCAAACGTAGATATTCATTTTGAACCAAATCAACTTCCGGCGTTGACTCCATCTCGAAGAGAACCGACTTTTTGAGACGGCTTATGCGGATGGCATCGACATCAGGGAGATGCGCAAGGCGCTTCAACCCCGTCGCATCAGCAAATCGATCAATCTGGTCGGTATCTTTCGAGCGATTGGCAATCACGCCGCCGACGCGCACACCGTAATTCTTGGCTTTTGCGTTAATGGCCGCAACAATCCGGTTCATCGCGAAGATCGAGTCGAAATCATTCGCCGCAACGATCAAGGCCAGATCGGCATGTTGAAGCGGTGAAGCAAAACCACCACACACAACGTCACCAAGTACGTCGAAAATCACGACATCGGTATCTTCGAGAAGGTGATGTTCTTTAAGAAGCTTCACGGTCTGGCCGACGACATAGCCACCGCAACCGGTACCGGCCGGCGGGCCACCCGCTTCCACGCACAACACACCATTATAGCCTTCATAGACAAAGTCTTCGGGGCGCAATTCTTCCGAATGGAAATCAACGCTTTCGAGAACATCGATCACGGTTGGCACAAGGCGCTTTGTGAGCGTGAAGGTTGAATCATGTTTAGGATCGCAGCCGATCTGCAAAACCCGCTTGCCGAGTTTTGAGAAGGCCGCCGACAAATTCGACGAGGTCGTCGATTTGCCAATCCCGCCTTTGCCATAGACGGAAAAGACTTTTGCGGTGCCGATGCTGGCGGTTGGATCAAGATGAACTTGAACGCTTCCTTCACCATCACCGCGTGATGGGGGTCTTTTGGGCATACGGTCGAGAAGAATCGTGCTCATGCGGCAGCCTCCACGGATATGCCCTCGAGTCTGTCCTCGAGATCTTCGCTCGCGCGTTCAAGCGCGGCGAGGGTTTCGGCATCTGGGTTCCAAAATTCGCGTCTTTGGGCTTCGAGCAGACGGTTCGCGAGTTTCACCGCTGCTTTAGGATTGAGCGCGGCCAAGCGATTACGCATCGCTTCATCGAGCACAAAAGTTTCGGTTGCCTTTTGATAGACCCAAGGCTGGACTTGGCCGGTTGTTGCCGACCAGCCCATTGTATTTGTCAGATGGCTTTCGATGGAGCGCACGCCTTCATGGCCGTGCTTCAACATGCCTTCATACCATTTCGGATTGAGAAGCCGCGTGCGGCTTTCAAGCGCCACCTGTTCGGAGAGTGTGCGCACAACACCGGCGCCGCGTGTCTGGTCGCCGATATAAACGGGGATCGCTTCACCGCGCTGCTTTTCAGCTGCGCGTGAAATGCCACCAAGCGAGTCAAAGTAATGATCGATGCTGGTGACGCCGAGCTCAACAGATTCGAGATTTTGATAAGCGAGATCAACACCGCGCAAAACGGCCTGCATCATGGCAGTTTGTGAAGACGCTTTGCCATCACGACCATGGGCGAAGCTCTTGCGGGCGCTGAACACCTCGCCGAGTTCGTTTTCATCATCCCAGCGGCCATTCTCGATCATCATATTGACGTTTGCGCCATAGGCCCCGTCGGCATTCGAGAACACACGGAGCGCTGCGGTATCGAGCGTGCAATTTTGCTCCTGCATTACATGCAAAGCGTGTTTGCGGATGAAGTTCATTTCAACCGGCTCATCGGCGCTTGCAGCGAGATAGGCGGCTTCCGCCAGCATTTTTGTTTGTAAGGGCAGAAGATCACGGAAGATGCCCGACAGTGTCAGCATCACATCGATGCGCGGACGACCCAATTTCTCAAGAGGAATGAGGGACGCGCCGCAAAGGCGACCATAGGAATCCCATTTTGGTTCAGCGCCCATCAAAGCGAGCGCTTGTGCAATGGGTCCGCCTTCGCTCTTGAGATTGTCTGTGCCCCACAAGACAAGCGCGATCGTTTCCGGCAATGCGCGACCGCTTGCGCGATGTGTCGTCAACAGAAGCTCAGCTTGTTTTGCACCGTCTTTCAAAGCAAAGGCGGAAGGAAGGCGGAAGGGATCAAAGCCGTGAATGTTACGGCCTGTTGGCAAAATTTCAGGCGTGCGCACAAGATCGCCACCGGCAACCGGCCGGATGAAGCGGCCATCAAGCGCGCGCATCAAAGCTGATAATTCAGTTTCGTCCTGCAACATCGCTTCGGCATCGCTCAGGCGCTTTGCCTCAACACCCGCTTCTTTGAGGCTAGCGAGTGTTGAGGCGCGTTCCTCCGAATCCATGGTCTGGCCGACGACATGAAGCCCATGCGGAATGAGGGTGTATTCGAATTCGAGAACCGCGCTTTGCAACGCCGTGATTCTCTTCGCGTGATCATCCCAAAGCGGTTCGGCTTCCGAGAGATCGAGGCCTTCGGCTTGCGCCTGAATGAGTGCGCCGAGTTCGGAGGTTTCCGGTGAACCGGGCTCGAGTGAACGATAGCGGGTGAGTGAAGCTTTGAGATCAACAAGTCCGCGATAAAGACCCGCTTGCGACAAAGGCGGCGACAAATAGCTGATGAGCGTGGCGCCCGAGCGGCGCTTCGCGATTGTACCTTCAGATGGGTTATTCGCCGCATAAAGATAAAGATTCGGCGTTGTGCCGATCAGGCGATCAGGCCAGCAGGCGGATGACAATCCTGATTGCTTGCCCGGCATGAATTCAAGCGCGCCATGGGTGCCGAAATGCAAAATGGCATGGGCGGCAAAATCTTCACGAAGATAGCGATAGAAGGCCGAGAAGGCATGCGTGGGGGAGAAACCATGCTCGAAGAGCAGGCGCATCGGATCGCCTTCATAGCCAAATGCCGGTTGCACGCCGACAAGCACATTGCCGAAACGTTGACCCAGCACATGGATGGTCGACCCATCGCTTTGCTGCTTGCCCGGCGCCGGACCCCATTGCGATTCGATATCTTTTAAATGCGGTTCGCGGCGCACATGATCATCAACAGGGATACGATGAACGACATTCGCATCGGCGCCATAACGTTCCGCATTGCCTTTGAGGATCGCGTCACGCAAAGCGTCAACGCTTTCAGGCACATCAACTGTATAACCGTCAGCCTTCATCGCCTTTAACGTATTGAAGAGCGATTCAAATACCGCGAGAAAAGCCGCTGTTCCGGTAGCGCCGGCATTCGGCGGGAAATTGAACAACACGATTGCGACTTTGCGCCGCATCTTTTCTGAACGGCGCAAGGCAATCATTGCTTCAACGCGGGCAGCGAGTTTTTTTACGCGCTCGGGATGCGCCATCATGGTGCGTTCGCCAATCGCACCATCGCCGCGACCGCCAAACACCATCGGCATAATCGCGCCATCGAGTTCAGGAATAGCGACCATCATCGTCGTCTCAATCGGATGAAGGCCGCGGGAAGACGCTTCCCATTCCGTAACAGATTGGAATTCAACCGGCTGCGCGGCGATATAGGGAATGTCGAGTTCGGCTAAAATTGTTTCAGCCGCACGCGCGTCGTTATAGGCAGGACCACCAACCAGTGAGAAGCCGGTGAGGGACACAAGCGCATCAATCTTGGTGCCGCTTTTGTCGCGGAAATAAGCCTCAATAGCGGGGCGTTGATCAAGGCCTGTTGCAAAAGTGGGGATCACGCGCAAACCGGCAGCTTCAAAAGCGGCAATCGCCCCATCATAATGGCCGGTATCGCCCGAGAGCACGTAAGAACGCATCAACAAAAGCCCGACAGTGCCTTTCGCATCCTGCGGGCCTTTTGGAAGTGCTGATAAATCTGTGGCGATGCGGCCTTTCGCACGCGGGTGATAAAGCCCCACTTCCGGATAGGATTTTGGCGCCTCATAAGCGGGGGTTGAAAGGCCCGACCGTTTCGTGTCGCCATAGCGGGCGACGAGGAAACGAACGAGATGCGCGAGATTATCTTCCGATCCCGCCAGCCAATATTGCATCGTCAAGAAATAGGCGCGCACATCCTGAGCGGTGCCCGGGATAAAGCGCAAAATTTTGGGCAGACGCTTCAGCATTTGTAATTGGCGCGCACCGGCTTTGGCTTTGTCGCCTGCATCCTCAGTTTTGCCACCGCGCAATTTCTTCAGCAAATTGACGACAGCACCTGTCGGCGCATCCATGCGGAAACGACCGAGCTTGGTAAGCTTGATCACTTCACCTGCCGACATGAATATGACCATCGCATCGCAGTCTTCACGCCGCGCCTCGAGAGCAGGCATGACAGCGCGAATATGATCTTCCATGAAAAGCATATTGGCGATGATGATGTCGCCCTGTTCGATATCAGCGATGCACGCATTCAAGAGCGTTGGATCAGCCCAATTTGAAGCCGCATGAACCGTCACCACGAGACCGGGTGTTTCTTTGGCAACTGTCGATGCCACGCGCGCCACCGCACCGGACACATGATTGTCCAGCGTCAGTATGACGACCCGTAATCCGGATCTATCGGCTGAAATGCGCTTTGGCATCGTACAAAGTCTCGATGGTAATCAGATGGACGCCGTGTTCAGCGGCGAAGCGTTCGGTGTTGCGGCGTGCTTTCCCCCGCACAAAGAAAGGAATTTTGTTGAGTTCTTTTTCAGCATCGACCGCCCAACCGGTGACAACCGGTGCCTTCTCGGAGACGACCTGTTGAACTTGTTCAGGTTCGGGCGCACGCGGCGCATGACCAAGATGGGACGGCGCGGCGCTATCATGAAATTCATGATCATTGCGGAACATCGCGAGAAGATGTTCTTCAAGGCCCATCATTAAAGGATGAACCCAGGTATCGAAAATCACATTCGCGCCTTCAAAGCCCATTTGCGGCGAATGGCGCGCGGGGAAATCCTGCACATGCACGGGCGCGGAGATTACAGCGCACGGCAAACCCATGCGCTTCGCGATATGACGCTCCATCTGCGTGCCGAGAATAAGTTCCGGCTGCGCTTCTTGGATGGCTTTCTCGACATCGAGATAATCATCGGTGATCAGTGCTTCTAAGCCGAGCGCTGTGGCCGCTTCGCGCATAGGACGCGCAAATTCGCGGCTGAATGTCCCAAGTCCAACGACATCGAAGCCTAGTTCTTGTTTGGCGATGCGCGCGGCAGCGAGCGCATGAGTCGCATCACCAAAAATGAAAACACGTTTACCGGTGAGATAGGTCGAATCGACTGAGGCCGAATACCAAGGCAAACGGCTCATCCGATCCTTGAGAACGGGATCAGGATCAACGCCCGCGAGTTCCGCGACCTCACGAATGAAATCACGTGTCGCGCCTACGCCGATGGGAACAATCGTTGTCATCGGCTGGCCCAACGCTTTAGTAAGATAACGCGCAGCCGGTTCAGCAATCTCAGGATAAAGCACGACATTGAAGGCCGCGTCGCCCAAACGCGCGATGTCGGACGGACGCGCATCAAGCGGCGCCACGACGTTCACACTTATTCCAAGGGCACCGAGCAATCTCTTGATTTCAAGCACATCGTCGCGATGGCGGAAGCCCAACGCTGCCGGACCCAAAATATTGCAGCTCTTCGGATCACGCTTCGTGCGATCTCCGTCGCTGCGCGCCAATTCACGCACGATGCGATAAAATGTTTCGGCCGCGCCCCAATTCTCTTTCTTTTGGTAGGACGGCAATTCAAGCGGAATAACGGGTATTGGCAAGGCCAAAGCTTTGGCGAGACCGCCCGGATCATCTTGAATGAGTTCGGCCGTGCAGGACGCGCCAACAATCATCGCTTCCGGCATGAACCGTTCATAGGCATCAAAGGCGGATCTCTTAAAAAGTTCTGCCGTGTCGCCGCCGAGATCACGCGCTTGGAACGTCGTATAGGTTACAGGCGGACGCGCAGAACGCCGTTCGATCATCGTGAAAAGAAGATCAGCATAGGTGTCGCCTTGCGGCGCATGAAGCACGTAATGAAGACCTTTCATCGCCGTGGCGATGCGCATCGCTCCCACATGAGGCGGGCCTTCATAAGTCCAAACGGTTAGTTGCATAGGAGCCCCCCGAGTCTTGTGCGACGATCAAGGGGTCGCGAGAATAAACGAGCGAGGTCTCCGGCTTGGTCATAACCTTGTATTGGTGTGAAGACGAGTTCGATGGACCATTTCGTTGTCATGCCTTCCGCTTCAAGCGGATTGGCAAGACCAAGGCCACACACGACGAGATCAGGGTCTTCGGCGCGGCAACGATCCAATTGACGCTCGACATCTTGTCCTTCCGATAACAATGTGCCTGAGGGCAGACGCGCGAGGTCTTCAGACAGATGTGCGCGGTGAAGATAAGGCGTGCCGACTTCAACAAGGCGCATGCCAAGTTCTTCAGACACATAACGTGCGAGCGGTATTTCGAGTTGTGAGTCGGGGAAGAAGAAGATTCTCTTGCCCTGAAGCGCGTCGCGATGCGCTTCCATGGCAATCAATGCGCGGCGATGACCGGCAGACGTGACGCTCTCGAATTTCTCGGCGCTCACAGCAAAGCTTTGAGCGGCCGCTTTCAACCAAGCCGTTGTACCTTCGGCGCCGAGCGGGAAGGCGGCAGCGATGCGCTTTGCGCCGCGATCTTCAAGAACGCGTGCTGTATCGCCTAAGAAAGGCTGAGCGAGGAGATATTTTGTTTTTGGGCCGATGACGAGCGGTACATTCGCCTTCTTCGCCGGTAGGAATGTGACATTATTGATGCCCATATCCGTGAAGAGACGACGGAATTGATCTTCAACAACATCAGCCAAAGCGCCGACGACGAGGAGTTGGTCAGCAGCATCGACCGTTTCTTTTTGCGCATCAGAAGCAAGCGCAGCAAGACAGGCATCTTCACCCTGTGTGAAGGTCGTTTCGATGCCTGAGCCGGAATAATTCAAAACACGAACTTTCGGCGTATGGAGTTTTGAAAGTCGTTGTGCCGCGCGTTTCAAATCAAGTTTGATGACTTCGGAAGGGCAGGAGCCGACAAGAAAGAGAAGTTCGATATCAGGACGACGTTCAAGCAAACGACCGACAACAGAATCAAGCTCATCATCAATATCGGCGAGGCCGGCGAGATCGCGTTCGTCAATAATCGCAGTACCAAAGCGCGGTTCGGCAAAAATCATCACACCGGCAGCGGATTGTATGAGATGCGCGCATGTGCGTGATCCGACAACGAGAAAAAAGGCGTTTTCAATTTTGCGATGGAGCCAGACAATGCTTGTTAAGCCACAAAAAACTTCATGCTGGCCGCGTTGCTTCAATGTCTGTTGATCGGTGCAGCCGCGGTCATTGCCATTTTGTGACGGACGGAAAGGAAGATTCATAATGCTGCTCCCATCGTTTGAGAGCGCGGTGCCGAAAGACGGGCGACACGAAGCTTCCACAAAAATTGCGCTGCATTCACCACATAGGTCGCATAAGCGAGGAGCGTGATGATGAACAAAGTGCGGTCATCCATCAGACCAAAAACAAGACCGGCGAGATAAAGAGTATGGAGCGCGATCACGCCGAAGCTGACGACATCTTCCCAGAAAAAAGCAGGTGCGAAGAGATATTGTCCGAAGACATCTTTTTCCCATAACGCACCGGTGATCATGATCGTGTAGAGCGCGAGCGTTTTGGCGAGAATAGAGAGATGCGCCGCAAAAGTGCCTTCGCCTGTCATGAGCGTGCGCATCACGAGGCCAAGGCTCACAAGGAAAATCAGAAATTGGACAGGCGCGAGGATTCCCTGAACAAGCGTCCAAGGTGACGAATCCCGCCTCTGCCGCTGAGCTTCTGTATAAAGCTGCGGCCGCGGTGCCCCGTAATGGTCGGGATCGGTCATCCTGATCCTCCCGAGGGTTCCCTCCGGCGCCAATGGCCGGCCTGACCCTCTTATGGGAAAAAGCTACCCCTAGCCCTCTATATGTGTCAAGCGATGTTGACGTCTTATAAAAATGACATTTATGATGCGGGAGCTTGGCAGGGGAAAGAATCTCCTGTCTGTTGAAGGCGATCCGCGCTATACTGTCGCAGGTTGGAGTAAGGGGCCCTTGGCTTCGGCGGGGCATCTCGGTGGGAACGCCGATGAACTTCGACCTCGTGTTTGGGTAATCGGAGCCGGATATCGTGCCCGTTTGTGGGCAGTTGGGGGGTTATCTGTGTCGACGTCCGATCATACGACGGACAGAGACGGCCAGGCCGGAGGCGGCATGGCCGGGGCTCGGCGCGACCCTTATTCTGAGCATTCCTATGGCTATTCTGATGGTTCTGCCGATTTTCGGCCAGTTTCAGAGCCTGATCTCGATATTCGGGCCCATTTCACCCGGCAGGACGCTGCGCTTCCGCTCCAGGGCGCGCTCGCCGAGACGATTGAAAACGTCATTATTCCCCGGTTGCAGCTGAATTTTGGTGTGGATACCGTTTCAGTCGCTGAGGCGGTTCTTGCCGGTCGGACGCTCGATCGGGACACGGTTTCGGGCTTTTGCCACCTTGTTGTGGGTGCCGATAGCCGCGACGCTTTCCGCTTTGTCGAGATTTTGCTCGAGCGCGGCGTGACCATCGAGGCCATTTTACTCGATTTGATGGCACCGGCCGCCCGCGTGATGGGCGAGCTTTGGGAATCTGACCTGTGCAGTTTTGTTGATGTTACGGTCGGACTGTCGCGGATTCAGCAGATTACAAGGCAAATCCGCCCCTTAACTGGCGGAAATGTAGATGTTTTGGACCCGAAAGGCTCGCTTCTTCTCGCGCCGGCACCTGGCGAACAGCACACATTCGGCCTCAAGATTGTCGAGGAATTTTTTCTCCGCGATGGCTGGGATGTCGATTGTCTTTTGCGCGCGGGGGCTGGGGATATTGCGGCTGCCGTTGCCAATAAACCCTATGATATCATTGGCTTGACGCTTGGCGGCCAACGCTTGCTCGAGCCGCTTCGCTCCGCTATCACGCTCGCGCGTTATCATTCCCTCAATCGGTCAATCAAAGTGATCATTGGCGGTGTTGGACTCGCCGATTATCCGGATCTCATGACGCTTGTGGAGGCGGATGCCTGTGTGGCGGATGTCAATGATGCCGTAATGCGAGCCAATTCCTGGGTTAGTAAGCCCGCCACAAGTTAACCAGTGTCAGTTTCGTGAACCAGAACCAGTCCATACAAAAGGGATCATCGCCGCTCGCCGGCCAAGGGATAGGCGCGCTCTCTGCCCATCTCGAAACGCTTGATCCGTCAGTGGCTGCGGCGGTTCTCTCGGCTGCCGGCGATATTGTCTTCATCATCAATCCGGAAGGAATCATCACCGATGGCGCTTTTGCCTCGGGGGATCTTCCCTCTGATTTTTTCATTGGCTGGCCCGGTAAGGCGCTTGTCGATACGGTGACGGTGGAAAGCCGCAGCAAGGTTACAGAGATGCTTCAGGACGTTGCCACCGGGCAGCCTCCGCGTTGGCGTCAACTCAATCATCCTTTGAAAGCGGGCGAGGATTTGCCCGTCCGCTATAAATTTATTCGTGTCGGACGTGATGGTCATGCGGTGGCTGTTGGGCGCGATATGCGCACGGTCGCCTCGATGCAGCAGCGACTCGTATCGGCCGAGTTATCGATTGAACAGGAATATGGACGGCTTCGTCATGTGGAGACGCGTTATCGTCTCTTGATGCAAGTTGCGACTGAAGCGTTGATCGTTGTTGATGGTCGTTCGGGACGCGTTGTTGAAGCTAATCCCGCAGCAGCGAATTTACTCAATAAACAATTACGGCGCCTTGTCGGATCAGCTTTTACGGATGCGTTTTCTGGCGTGGATCTCGACAAAGTTACCGCTATGTTGGCGTCATTGCGTTCTGTGGGACGTGTTGATGATGTGGCGCTGACTTTAGGGGGCGACCAACAAGCTGTGACCAGTGCGACAGTGTTCCGCGAAAACAATGCGGTTTTATACATGTTCCGCTTATTCCCGCTTGCAGTGGGTGCACGCGGCGTTGTTGTGCCAAAGGCCCAATCGCAGACGCTCGCGGCGATCCAATCCATGCCGGATGCTTTTGTGTTGACCGACACTGATCGTCGGATCATCGCGACCAACGCAGCCTTCCTTGAAATCGTTCAGTTGGGCAGTGAAGAGCAGGCGCGGGGTGAACCGCTGGATCGTTGGCTCGGCCGCGTTGGTGTCGATACAGGTCTTCTTTATTCAAGCATCGTTGAACATAAAATTATCCGGCAATTCTCCACCGTCTTGCGGGGCCAATTCGGCACCGTCGAAGATGTGGAAGTCTCGGGTGTGGCGGTTAAAGACTCGGACCCGCTCGTGATCGGGTTCACAATTCGGCGTGTTGCAAGGCGCGCGGTGGCTGATGATCCCGGCAAGCGGAGTCATTTGCGCTCTGTCGAGGAAATGACCAAACTTGTCGGCAAAGTTCCGCTCAAGGACCTCGTGCGCGAGACAACCGACATTATCGAGCGGCTGTGCATCGAAGCGGCACTGCAGCTTAACGATAATAACCGCGCAAGCTCTGCCGATATGCTCGGTCTCAGCCGTCAGAGCCTCTATGTGAAGCTCCACCGCCACGGTATTGAGGAAAAGGGCGGTTCGGAAAAGGACTGATCCAGACGTCAGCTTGAATTGACAGAAAAAACTGTCAGGCATACCGTCAAGCTATGGTGAATTCGGTCTCCACGCGCTCGACCTCCGCGCTGCCAGCGCCTTCGGCTGTTCTTGAATTGCTGAAGCCGATTACTTGGTTTGCGCCCATGTGGGCTTTCGGCTGCGGCGTCGTTTCGTCGGGCGTGCCCGTTCTCGATCATCTTGGACTGTTGGCTCTTGGCGTTGCCCTTTCGGGTCCGCTGGTCTGCGGCACGAGCCAGGCGGTGAATGACTGGTTCGATCGCCATGTTGATGCGCTCAACGAACCCAACCGCCCCATCCCCTCAGGCCGCATTCCTGGCCGCTGGGGCCTCGCCATCGGGATCATATGGACCGGCGTGTCGATGATTGTTGCGGCGCTGCTTGGCGAAGCGGTGTTCTGGGCTGCTGTATTCGGGCTAATCGCCGCGTGGGCCTATAGCGCGCCACCGGTCCGGTTGAAGCGCAATGGCTGGTGGGGCAATGCCGCCGTCGGTCTTTGCTATGAAGGATTGCCTTGGTTTACCGGTGCCGCGGCTTTGCAAGGCGGCGTGCCTTCGACGCCGATTCTCATTCTCGCATTGCTCTATAGCATCGGTGCGCATGGCATCATGACGCTCAATGATTTCAAGTCGGTCGAAGGCGATCTCAAAATGGGGATCGGATCTTTGCCGGCAAAGCTCGGTGTGGAGCGCGCGGCTCTCTTGGCCTGCGCCGTGATGGCTCTCCCGCAAGGGATTGTGATTGCCTTGCTCGCTTCATGGGATCGTCCCTATCACGCGCTGGGTGTTGTCGCGTTGCTGATCGCGCAAGGCTTTCTCATGCGCCGACTTTTGAAAGATCCTAAAGGACAAGCGGCTTTCTATAATGCCACCGGCACAACGCTTTATGTGCTCGGCATGTTGGTTTCGGCTTTTGCCGTTCATAGCATGGCGGGAGGATAAGATGGGGAGCGGACATCTCGGTTGGTTTGGTATTGTGCGCGTCGGTCTTGTTCAGGCTGCTT
>CANGSG010000009.1 GCA_947456435.1 Hyphomicrobiales bacterium | reverse complement strand
CTTGCTCGCGCTCGGTGAAGAAAAGGGCGGTGTGATCTGGCAATCTCTCAATCAAGACGAGATTTTGCAGGTCTCAACAATCATGGCAAAACTCGGACCTGTTCCGCGTGAACTTTTGAATATGGTCGCGATGGAATTCATTCGCGGCATGTCATCAGAAAAACTTAATGGCGGACCGGAACCGACTGAAAAAATTCTGATGGGATCGCTGCCACGTCAACGCGCACGTGCGGTCATTGATGACATCAAAACACCCGAAGCGCCGACGCTTTGGCAAAGGCTCGAACGTGCTAAGCCTGAGACGCTCGCGACATTTTTGGTGCGAGAATCACCCCAAACGATTGCGCTTGTGCTTGATCGGTTGATCCCTGAGGCCTCTGCGCGCGTTTTGGCGCGTTTTCCGGCCCCTCTTGCCAGCGATATTGTCGACCGCATGACGCGGCTCGAACAAGTGCCCGAAAGCGTCATGAAGGTGATCGAGACAATGCTCGAGCGCGAATTTGTGACACCCGCAAAAAAGACCAGCATTCGCGATCCCATCGAACATGTCGCGGCGATGTTCAATGCTCTCGATAAAGGCATGGAAACGCGACTCTTGGGGGCTCTCGACAATTCAAATCGTGATGCCGCGCAAAAATTGCGAAGCCTCATGTTTTCTTTCGACGATCTGGGCGCTCTCGATACATCAGCGGTTCAGACTCTCTTGCGTTCGGTCGAGCGCGATACGCTTGTCAAAGCGCTCAAAGGGGCAACCCGCGC
The DNA here is from genome assembly GCA_947456435.1 of Hyphomicrobiales bacterium. Taxonomy (GTDB): domain Bacteria; phylum Pseudomonadota; class Alphaproteobacteria; order Rhizobiales; family Beijerinckiaceae; genus CAIUPE01. Next base: position 26,661 of record CANGSG010000009.1, on the reverse strand, counting down.
CATGCGCGATTTCTTCTTTGCCCAAATGTCCCAACGTGCGGCTCGTGGTTATCAAGACGATATGGAAGCGCTTGGTCCCGTTCGTTTGCGTGAAGTCGACGATGCGCAACGCGCTGTTGTGAATCTCGCAAAAGATCTGGCCGCGAAGGGCGAACTCACTCTGCCGATGGGCTCTGACGATGAAATGGTGGCTTAACTAATGCAGCCCTCAAATAAATTCCTGTTCGATACGGATTTCAAAAATCCAGCCGGACCTATTACACCACCGAAACCTGAAGATGTTGCTCAAGCTTTTGAAGATGGCCGCGCACAAGGTCAACGTGATGCTGAAGCCCGGTTGGAAGCGGAAGGTCACGCGACTTTAAAGGCCATTCGTGCAGCGTTAGAGCATGCTGTTGGTTCACTCGACTCTGAAATCGCTCGTGTTGAACAAGAAGCAATACAACTCGCCACAGAATTGGTGCGCGTTTATACGGCTGCCACACTCGCGCGTGATCCCGCTCCCCTCATCAAAGCACTGATCAAAAAAGCGACTGAGGCCGCGGGCAATATTCCAACCCTATCAATTTTTGTTGGCCCCGAACTCACCGATTCCCTCCGTCAAGATATTGAAACCGCGATTGCCGAGGGAGGCTTTTCAGGACGCATCGCGCTCTCGGAAGATCAAACCATGACAGTTGGTGATGTGCGGGTCGAATGGCCGGATGGTGGTTTCAAACATAGTCGCGTGGAGCTCGATACATTGATCGATACGATGATCGAATCGCATATTTCACCGAAGAAGGAGGCTTCCGCATGAATGATGATCCTTCGCTAACGCTCCCCGATCTGGACACAACGGCAAATGTTGCTTCGAGAGATCGCACGATTGAGGAGCACGACCTTGATCCGGTTCTCGATGTTCCGATCAAACTTACGGCCATTCTTGGCAGAACCAAATTACCAATCTCGGAAGTGTTGAGACTGGCTGAAGGATCGGTACTCGAACTTGAAAAAGCTATTGGCGAGCCGGTTGAGCTGCTTGTCAATGATCGGCTCGTTGCGCGAGGCGAAGTGGTGCTTGTTGATAATCAACTTGGCGTCACATTATCTGAAATTGCATGACCAGCTGAAAAAAGGAATTCCCCATGCGTCTTTTGATCATTGGAACCATGCGCGGCCCTTTGGCAACCGCAGCGCAAATTGCAATGGCGCGCGGTGCGACAATTGCCAATGCCGAAACAGCGCAACAGGGACTTTCCGTCTTGCGATTGCGAGGTGCTGATCTTCTCCTCATCGATATCCATCAACCAATTCACGACATCGTGGATGCGATGCGAGATGATCGTATTTCAACCCCCATTATTGCTTGCGGAATCGATCCCTCGCCTGACGAAGCCGCTGCGGCCATTCGCGCGGGTGCACGCGAGTTTTTACCTCTGCCGCCTGATCCCGAGCTCATCGCGGCAATCCTCGAGGCGGTAACAACACAAAAGCATGACATTATTTGGCGTGACCCCGCGATGGAAAAGACCATTCGCATGGCGGAAGCCGTTGCGAAATCGGATGCCTCTGTTTTGATTACAGGCGAGAGCGGTACGGGCAAAGAGGTTATCGCACGGCTCATTCACAAAAATTCAAAGCGGGCGGCTAAGCCCTTTGTGAGCGTCAATTGCGCGGCCATTCCCGATACGCTGCTTGAATCAGAATTATTCGGCCATGAGAAAGGGGCGTTTACCGGCGCATCCCATCGTCGTATTGGAAAATTTGAAGAAGCGCATGGCGGCACATTGTTGCTCGATGAAATTTCAGAAATGGATATTCGTCTCCAAGCAAAACTGCTTCGTGCAATCCAAGAGCGGGTCATTGATCGGATCGGCGGCACGAAATCTGTACCCGTCGATTTGCGCATTCTCGCAACATCAAACCGGACACTCCCTGCCGCTGTGGCTGCCGGCGATTTCCGCAAAGATCTCTATTTTCGTTTGAATGTCGTTTCCATTCGCATTCCTTCTTTGCGTGAAAGACCGCAAGATATTCTCCCGCTCGCGCATCATTTCATCAGTCACTTCTCGATGTTGAATGACATTCCAGAGCGGAAAATGACCGCTGATGCGAAGAGAAAACTTCTCGCCGCCCCCTGGCGCGGCAATGTACGCGAATTGGAAAACATTATTCATCGCGCCGTTCTTTTGGCCGATGGTACCGAGATTTCACCGGAGGCCATCACCATCGATGATGATCCCCAGCTCTATCGCCAAAAAGATATTGCGGCGCGCGCCATTGATTCTGCTGAAAGCATCACGCGGGCGCTTGTGGGCAAATCCGTCAGCGATGTCGAACAGGGATTAATTCTCGACACGCTTGATCACTGTCTTGGCAACCGGACACAGGCCGCCCGTATTCTCGGCATTTCAATCAGAACATTGCGAAATAAATTAAATGATTATGCCGCTCGGGGCATTGAGATATCAGATGGCCAAAAGCCATCTCAGATGATCGCGTAAGTCTCGCCAAGCACTTGGCCCCATATCTTCCACGCTGCGCGATGTTGTTGCGCGGCATCAAGCTCCATGGCTTGTTGAACAAGACGAAACCCTTCAAGCGCCTTGGCTTCAAAGGGCCCTTTTCGCAACACAGGTTCATGAGAGCCCGGCGCAAACCACCATTCCTGCTCCGGATCGATGGCCGCAAGAAAGCCCAAGAAATCTCGAAAGAGGCAGTCTTGATAGCGCGGTGATTTTTGCCGATAGGGTGATGTTTCGATGAAGCGATAAGCCAATGTATCAATTAAAATACCGGATAGTGGCACACTATGACGTTCACGCCAGATTCTCATCGCCCGACAAATAAAAATGAGATTCTCACGCGTCAAACTGTTAAGTTTACGGAAGGCTTCAATCCCGAGATGCGGGTTAAATACGCGCCAAGATCCGTCCTTTCGCCCATCGGGGTAAGCGAAACCGGCGGCATGATTACGGATACAGGGACGAACATCGATAGCCACGCCGGTGCCAAGCTTGATTGTAATGGATCCTCTTTCTGGACGTTTTTGGGCATGGGGAAATTTTTCTTTGATCAAGCGATCAACCAAAGCGAGAATCGCAATTGCACCCCCTTGGTCGAGATTGAGAATATTCTCGGTTAATCGGGGGGGAAGTTCATAAGCAATATTGTAGTCGCTTGAGGCCGGAATCGCTGTGCCACGGGCCCAAGACCCAAACATTAACGAGCTTGTAATCCCTGTGCGCGATGGATCAAAAAAATGGTCCAACACATCGGTAACCGGACGAACGATATCGAATATCTTTCGTTCTTCGATTTTGATGGCGTGAAAAGATTCGCGTAGGGCGTAAAGCCCATCGATCATCGCCTCAGGTGCATGGACACTTAACATCGATTTCCGCCAGGATTCAGACCCGAAGGGGGTTCGAAAGAACTATGGACGGTTTTGGTTAAATCTAAGCTAACGTAACGGCAATTTTAGTCTCGATCTTTACACTCTGTTTACCATAATTTGACAGGGTGACGCTTAATTTCATCGTATGAAAAAGAGACTGAAATCCCCATGAGTGTTGTTGAATCGCCCCGTCCGCTCACGCCAGTCTCCTCAGCATCGTCAGGTGCCATTCGTCCGACTATGACATCCGCCGGCTTTGATCGTGTATCAACGACGCTTGGTCAAATCGGAACATTCGGGGCGCGGTCGGATATCCTGTTAGCCGTCGCCGTTCTTGGCATCGTCATTCTATTGATTGTTCCTTTGCCATCGATCCTGCTTGATCTGATGCTTGCGGTATCCATCACCTTTTCGGTTCTTATTTTGCTGACGGCGCTTTTTATTGAAACGCCCCTTCAGTTCTCTGCCTTTCCAACCGTGCTTCTCATTGCGACGATGCTGCGTCTGTCGCTCAACGTCGCAACGACGCGCTTGATTCTCGGGAATGGTCATAATGGCTCTGGCGCGGCAGGCCATGTAATTGAGGCTTTCGGCAATTTCGTGATGAGCGGCAATTTCGTCATCGGTCTTGTGGTCTTCGCGATCCTTTTGATTGTCAATTTCATTGTCATCACCAAAGGCTCAGGCCGCATTGCTGAAGTGGCCGCTCGGTTCACACTCGATGCAATGCCAGGCAAACAAATGGCTATCGATGCTGAATTGGCTGCGGGCCATATCGATGAAGCTACGGCTCGCGAGCGCCGTAAAACGCTTGAAAATGAATCGTCCTTTTTCGGCGCGATGGATGGCGCATCTAAATTTGTTCGCGGCGATGCGATTGCGGGCCTTCTGATCACGTTCATCAATGTGATTGGCGGCATCATTATCGGCGTGGCGCAACAAGGTTTGAGCTTTGGCGAGGCCGCTCATACTTATACATTATTGACGGTCGGCGATGGCGTCGTCTCACAAATTCCTGCGCTCATAGTTTCAACTGCTGCAGGCCTTCTTGTATCAAAAGCGGGTGTGACAGGCGCAGCGGATAAAGCCTTGGTTACACAATTGGCAACGATGCCAAAAGCCTTGGGTCTTTCTGCCGCTGTCATTGCCTTGATGGGATTATTGCCGGGCATTCCCATCCTTCCCTTTTTCGGTTTGGGCGCTGGTCTTGCTTATGCGGCGCGCCGCATGGGCAAGCGAAAAGCGGAGCTTGAACCCTCACAGGATGAAACTGTGGCAGCTCATGATCAGAAACAGGCCACAAGCGATGAAACGAGTCTGGCAGAGGCACGACACCTTGATGAATTGCGAATTGAAATCGGCTACGCGCTGATGACCCTTGTTAATGCGCAAGGTGGAAGCGATCGTTTGACAGAACAAATCCGTGCCTTGCGGCGCTCGCTCGCTTCAGAGATGGGCTTTGTTATGCCGTCCGTGCGTATCCTCGACAATGTGATGCTGCCTTCAAATTCTTACACCGTCTATCTCAAAGAAATCGAAGCCGGTCAGGGTCAAGTCTATCCCGAATTATTGATGGCCATGGATCCCACCGGCGCCGCCGTGAAACTACCGGGTCAGCATGTGCTTGAACCAACATTTGGTCTTGCGGCGACATGGATTGAGCAATCCATGCGCGAGGAAGCGCAGTTCATGGGTTATACGGTTGTTGATGCGGCGACCGTCATCACAACCCATCTCACCGAAATCGTAAAAGGCAATGTGTCAGAGCTTCTTGGTTATGCCGATGTGCAAAAGCTCATGCGTGATTTACCCAAGGAACATACGGATCTTGTGAAAGATATTGTGCCCTCGCAGATTCCGATGACGGTTATCCAGCGCGTGTTACAATCCCTTCTTGCCGAGCGTGTATCGATACGCGATTTGGGAACGGTTCTTGAAGGCATTGCCGATGCAGTAAATGCGACCAAAAGCCCGCGCGATATTGTTGAAATCGTCCGCCAGAGATTGTCACGTCAGATTTGCGCACAATATGCGAATGCGGCAGGTCAATTGCCGATCATTGCATTGTCACCGCAATGGGAAACCGCTTTTGCCGAAGCCATCATCGGCCAAGGTGAAGACCGGCATCTCGCCATGGCACCCTCAAAACTCTCTGAATTTGCAGCTCTGATCCGTGATCGCTTTGAAGATGCGGCACGGCAAGGCGAAACGCCTGTGCTGGTGACATCCGCACAGGCCCGACCCTTTGTCCGCGCGATTGTCGAACGGTTCAGACGCGAAACACCTGTGATCTCGCAAGCCGAGATTCATCTCCGCGCGCGTTTGAAAACGATCAGCAGTATTTAAGAGATATGGGCTTTGGCCTTGATCGCGTCGAGCAAGCGTCTCCGTTCAAATATCAAAACGACGACACAAGCAAAGACCAGCGGAATCAAAAGATAAAAGAGCCGGAAAACAAGAAGCGCTGCAATCACATCGGCGGCGGCCAAATTCGGCATCGCTTTTAAAAAGACATATTCAAGGACACCAAGACCACCCGGTGCATTAGACAAAAGCGCTGCGGAGAATGATCCGAGAAAGGCGCCGAGCACGGAGAAAAAATCGACGCCCTCGGCCGCAGGTAAAGCAAAATAGATAATGCCCGCTGCACCCAATAATTCGAGTGGTGCGGCTAAAAGCTGCCGGATCACAATCGCCGGTCGTGGATAATAGATATGAAATGATCCAATTGTCAGCGGCTTAAAACCCAAAAGCGAGCCGAGAACATAAAGTGCAACACCTCCCAAAAACACAAAGCCCAAAACACGTCCGGGCCAAACGGGCACATCAAACAAGCGGCTGATCAATTCGGGTTCACCGACCAACACAATGCCCCCCAACATCACCGTGCCAAGCATGAAGGTGAAGGAGCATAAGGCGACGAGCACGCCAATTTCGGCCGCCGTCAAACCTTTCGTTGAATAAGCACGATAACGTACCGCAGCGCCCGAAAAAACGGAGGCACCGATATTGTGTGAAAGCGCATAAGTGGTGAAGGAAACGATGGAGATAAAGCCCCAGCCCAAAGGCTTATTCAAATGCAAAAGCGCAATACGGTCATACCAAGCGAGCGCGCCATAAGCGACGAGTGTGGAAAGGCCCGCCAACACCCAACGATGCAGGGGAATAGCGCTCAGGCTCGCAAGAATATCGCTTGCTGATAGAGAGCGCACTTCTTGATAAAGAAGCCAGCCCGAAAATACGACGGCAACGAGTCCGAGGGCAGGCCAAAGAAAATCAAGTAAGCGTTTCATAGAGCCCTGCGCCTAAAATCAAACGAGTGAGGGGGGACGCATTTCGGTCGTCCATCGTTTCCTTCGTCACCCCCCTTTTTGCATGAGGCCGACCTCGGCTACAAGAGGTGTAAGACAACAGAATCAGTATCACCTCTGTTTTCTCCCGCTTAAGGATTACATCACTTCATGGCCGAACCCTTTAAAGATAATGGATATTACGCATTGGCTCCGGGAAAGCTGGGGGTCTTGACCATTTATTTCGAGCGCCATGCGCCCTTTCCTGAAACCACTGCCGCATTGCCTGATGGGCTTCGTTTTGAAAAACTGGGCGCCCATGATCTCCATCGCTATCGTGCCCTATTCAAAGTGGTCGGCGGTCCATGGCTATGGGTCTCGCGTTTGAAAATTTCAGATGATGAACTTGTCACAATATTGTCGCATCCCGATGTCGCGGCATTCGCGCTCACCGATGGTCATGTGGATTTTGGATTTCTTGAACTCGATCATCGTGAACAAGACGAAGAGGGCCTTGAGATTCGCTATCTCGGTCTTGTGCCGCACGCCATGAAGAAGGGGTATGGCCTCGCTTTAATGGCTCATGCTTTTGCTGAGGCCCGAGCAAGGCAAGTCACGCGTCTATGGCTTCACTCTTGCCATATCGACGGGCCAGGCAGCGCCCGCTTTTATCAATCACAAGGATTCACCCCAACGCGCAGCGCCATTGAAATTCTCGATGACCCCCGTTTGACCGGTGATCTCCCCAGAGACACAGCACCCCATGTCCCTTTGGTTGAGTGTAATAATGCGTGAACGATTTATCGCTCGTTCACGCCCGCGCGAGCCGCATACCTGACGCAATCCGATCAAGCTCGGCTTGCTCACGCACGGCTTCCATCGCTTTTTCTTTGATCGATTCGCGATCATCAAGAATTTCAAATTTCTTCAAATCTTCAAATGCGTCTTCAAGCTCGAGACGCGCTTCTTCACGCTGCCCTTCGAGGTCCTGCGCCGATTGAAGAAGATTGTCGCGGCGTTGAATCGCGGCCCTCGCATAAGTCGGATAAGCAAAATGCGCGCGGTCGGTAATACCGGCACGAGATTCTTCCGCAGCAATTTCGCGGTCGAGTTCGCCGGCCATTCTTTTGAACTCCGCAATCATCGTTTCGATTTGCGAAAGTCTGCGGCGCTTCTCATCAACTTGGAACCGCTTCAAGCGCATCAAGGCATCACGTGATTTCATCATCAGTTAAAACCCGTTAATTAACGGCTGCGTTGCCGCGTCGTGATCCCTTTAATGAAAGGTAAATGGATCACGTCGAAGCCATTACGCTGGCCAACCGGGTGTAACTATCTCTCAATGAGGTTGACTCTTCCTTACTTTGACGAAGAAAATTTTCTAGTTCAGGAAAAAGTTTGATCGCTGCATCAACTTCGGCGTTCGAACCCACTTTATAGGCCCCGAGCCTGATCAACTCTTCAAGATCGGCATAAGTCGCCAGCGAAGCGCGCGCGGCTTGCACCACAGGCCAATAGGCGGGATCGGCTGACCCGGGCAAAGTACGCGAGACCGACTTCAAAACATTAACAGCTGGATAACGACCGCGTTCAGCAATTGAACGTTCCATAACAATATGACCGTCAAGAATGCCCCGCACTGCATCAGCCACCGGCTCATTATGATCATCGCCATCGACAAGCACAGTAAAGAAGCCGGTGATGGTTCCCTCGCCCGGTCCTGGACCCGCCCGTTCAAGCAAACGCGGCAATTCACTAAAGACAGTGGGTGTGTAGCCTTTGCTCGTCGGCGGCTCCCCCGTTGATAATCCGATCTCGCGCTGCGCCATCGCAAAACGTGTCACACTATCCATCATCAACAAAACATTCTGATCGCGATCACGAAAATATTCAGCAAGCGAAAGACTCGTCCACGCCGCTTGCCGCCGCATCAGAGGGCCTTCATCCGATGTCGCGACAATCACAACAGAGCGCGCCAGACCTTCAGGACCAAGATCATCTTCAATAAATTCCTGCACTTCACGACCGCGCTCGCCGATCAAGCCAATCACCGCGCAATCAGCTTTCGCATTGCGCGCAATCATCGACAGCATTACGGATTTGCCGACACCTGAGCCCGCGAAAATACCCATGCGCTGACCACGGCGACTTGTCAGAAATGTATCAAGCACGCGAATGCCGAGATCGAGCGGTTCGCCTAAACGCCTCCGGGCATGGGCGGGCGGAGGATCAGCGCGGAACGGCATTAACCCTGACCCTTGCATGAGCGGGCCTTTGCCATCAATCGGTTCACCGAAGGCGTTGAGCACACGCCCAAGCCATGACGGATCAGGCTTCACGCCGGGAACGGACGCGCCTTCGTAAGCGCGCGCCCCCTGGCGCACACCTTCGACACTGCCAAAGGGCATCGCAAGAATATGACCGTGTTCGATGCCCACGACTTCGCATGGCAAGAACCGTGTACCGGCTTCGATCTTCATACGGCCGCCGACAGGGACCCTTCCAATTGGACCCGCAATGCTCAAAACGAGCCCGCGAACCCCGACAACACGTCCATAAAAATCGCCCGGATCAATATCCGAAAGCGCCTCGGTCAGCCGAGTGATTCGCGTTGTTTTTGCCAAAGCCATGCCGTGCGTACTCCCCAATCCGGAAAAGAAACACTCATTTTCCGTGTTGACCGGTAACACCGCCGATCCCGTACGCAGCACTGATTCGCGATCGAAACAGTCGCAAACCTTTGAGTCAAATGAATCGTTTAACCATATTTCTTAAAGTAAAAATTAAGCATGAATAATTCAAATTATCATCATTGTTTCAATAATTTATCGTAAATTTTGGTCGAGAGTCTCGTTAATGCTTGCAGACGAGAATCATCATTTGTTAACCATTGCGCGACAAAATTCAGTCCAAGTTGATTTTGTTGGACTCTGCGCAGGGATCTGTCGGGGGCGACGGAACTGCCAGTCAAAGGTAACGGGTCGAGAAGGGGCAAGGGACGGTCATGCGCGTATTGCTTATCGAGGATGACAGCGCCACCGCGCAGAGCATCGAGCTGATGCTCAAATCCGAGGCATTTAATGTCTATACGACAGACCTCGGCGAAGAAGGGATCGATCTAGGCAAGCTTTATGATTACGACATCATTCTGCTTGATCTCAATCTCCCAGATATGTCGGGCTATGAAGTGTTGCGCTCTCTGCGCGTCGCCAAGGTTAAAACGCCGATTTTGATCCTATCGGGCCTCGCCGGCATCGAAGACAAAGTACGCGGCCTCGGCTTCGGCGCCGATGATTATCTCACAAAGCCCTTCCATAAGGACGAGCTCGTTGCGCGCATTCAAGCGATTGTGCGCCGTTCAAAGGGTCATGCCCAATCGGTCATCATCACCGGCGATCTTACCGTCAATCTCGATCAGAAGACGGTCGAAGTGAGCGGCAACCGTGTGCATCTGACCGGCAAAGAATATCAGATGCTTGAACTTCTGAGCTTGCGCAAAGGCACAACGCTCACGAAAGAAATGTTCCTCAATCATCTTTATGGCGGCATGGATGAGCCGGAACTCAAGATCATTGACGTATTCATCTGCAAGCTTCGGAAAAAACTCGCCAACGCGTCGAACGGCACGAATTATATCGAGACCGTTTGGGGCCGTGGTTATGTGCTCCGCGAAATGGCTGATGAGGATCTTCGTATCCCGGCCTAAAAAGCTCGAGGGGTTATACCCCCGAGGGCAAGCCTCCCCAAAAACTCAAAAAGCCCCGTTTTACGGGGCTTTTTTTATTGTCTTGAATTTGACTTTGCTGAACTCAATCACGCTTTGGGCGCAGCAATAATCTGAACAGTTTCACCTTCAAGCGCCAAAGTAATACCAAACCCCGCCTCACTCGCAATCAACCCTGTATAATAGGGCTGGATGGCATGCGCATCGATTGAAACGCCATCACGGTTGAGCGCGAGCAATCCTTCAACATGCGGCGGAATGCGCGCGCTCGTCCCTGTGGAGGTGAGCGTGAAGTGTCCCTGTTCGCCATCAACTTTCGCCACGGCTGTAATCTGCCCGCCGCGCGGAATGGCCGTCGCAGCAATCATCAACAGATTCAAAAACATCTTCACCTGATTTTTCGGCAAGAGAACACGCGGCGCATCCATCGATAATTTAATGCGATCATCTTCAATGAACCCTTTGGCGATCTGTGCCGCATCACCGAGATCAATCGCTGCGCCCGCTGAGCCCGCTGCGCCAAAAGCAAGACGCGCGAATTGCAACCGTGCTGAAGCCTGTCGTGCACTTTTACGGATCAGATCCTCCGCAAAAGACCGCATGCTTTCGTCTTTCTCTTCTTCAAGCACTTCAAGCCCGTTGACGATCGCACCCACGGGGCTGATCACGTCATGGCACACGCGGCTGCAAAGCAAGGCCGCAAGATCAAGAGCTGAGAGAGAGACATCCGTCATATAAGAATTCCGTATTCCTGCGTTATTCAACTTGGGTTAGCACGCGATCAAATGAGCGAAGGTCGATAACATTGAATGACGCGCCGCGATTCTGCCCCAATCATCAGATGATAACTGTAAAAATTTAAGTAATCCTCTGTCATACAGGCAGGAACATCATTGATTGTTATGGTCGATTCGGATTCAGACTATTTTGTTTAGGCGTGATTCGCTGCCTCTTCAGTTAAGAGGCGATCGGAAAAAGGGGACATCTATGAGGCTCTCTCACATTGCGGTGCTTGCCGCTCTCATCGGCGCCGTTTCAATCACGCCGGCACTGGCGCAGCAGAATAAGCCCCAGCCACCCAAAACCTTGGGATCCTCGGCCAATCAGACGCCTGAAACATTCAAGACTGACGATCTCGTCAAATCGGGGCATACGTTCTTCGGCAATGTTTCACAGGGTCTTGCATCCGTTATCGAAGCGGCGGTTAAGCGGTGGGGCCAACCCAATGGATATATCCTTGGCCAAGAAGCATCCGGCGCCTTCTTCGGGGGCCTGCGTTATGGTGAGGGCACGCTCTATACGAAGAATGCCGGTGACCGTCAGGTCTTCTGGCAAGGCCCGTCTGTAGGCTTCGATGTCGGCGGTCAAGGCGCGCGAACGATGATGCTCGTTTATAATCTTCCTTCGACCGAAGCGATCTATCGCCGCTTCGGTGGCGTTGATGGCTCTGCCTATTTCATTGGGGGCTTTAATGCCACGGCGCTGGCGTCAGACAATATAGTCCTCGTGCCAATCGCGTCGGGCGTCGGTGCCCGCTTGGGCGTGAATATGGGCTATTTGAAATTCACAAAAGAATCGACCTGGAACCCCTTCTGATTTGACACGTTACCGAGCGGGCTTATGCCCGCTCGAGCGCCTGCACCAGATCGGCAATGAGGTCGTCAGGATGTTCAAGCCCGACTGACAAGCGTACAAGCCCGTCGGTAATGCCCATTTCAGCGCGCGCTTCGGGCGTAAAACGTTGATGCGTTGTTGTTGCGGGATGCGTCACAAGACTCTTGGCATCACCTAGATTATTTGAAATGCGCACCAGTTTAAGCGCGTTCAAAAAGCGGAAGGCTGCATCTTTTCCGCCCTTCACATTAAAGGCGATCAATGTCGATCCGCCCTTCATTTGTTTAGCGATAATATCAGCCTGCGGATGATCTTTGCGTCCGCAATAGATCAGTTTTTCAATTTTGCTATGCGCGGCCAAAATATCGGCAACCGAACCGGCACTGCGTGTTTGTCTCTCGACACGAAGCGGTAAAGTCTCAAGGCCCTTGAGCAACACCCACGCATTGAAAGGTGAAAGCGCGGGGCCCGTTTGCCGCAAGGGCGTCTTGATGTGATCATTGATGAATTGCTCTGACCCTAAAATCACACCGCCGAGACAACGCCCCTGCCCGTCAATATGTTTGGTTGCTGAATAGACAACGCAATCAGCACCCAGCTCGAAAGGCTTCTGTAAGAGTGGCGTTGCAAAAACATTATCAACGGTCAGCTTCGCGCCGCATTCATGCGCAATGTCAGCAACAGCGCGAATATCAATGATTTCGAGCGTGGGATTTGAAGGCGTCTCGAGAAAAAACACTTTCGTGTTTGGCCGCACGGCTTTTTTCCACGCTGACAGATCGGTACCATCGACAAGAGTCGTCTCGACTCCAAAGCGTGGCAACCATTCCTCAATCACATAGCGACATGAGCCAAACAGCGCACGGGCGGACACAATATGATCGCCCGCTTTCACCTGCCCCATCAAAGCCGCAGTGACGGCCGCCATGCCGGTTGCCGTCGCGCGTGCCGCTTCGACACCCTCGAACGAAGCCATCCGCGCTTCAAACATCGCCACGGTTGGATTGGAGAAGCGCGCATAAATATAGCCGGGCAGCTCATCTTTGAACCGCGCCTCGCATTCCTCGGCCGAAGCATAGACATGGCCTTGGGTCAGAAACAGCGCTTCTGACGTTTCGCCGAAGCTGGAACGGAAGGATCCGTCATGAACGAGGCGGGTTTCGGGGTGAAAAGGGCTTGTGGGGGAAGAAGTTTCCGCCATGATCGGGCTCCGAAAGAAGAAAATTCCCTCTTTTCATAGCCGAATTTATTTCGTTCTTAAAGACGAATTATCGTTCTTTGTATCGAAAATCTGTCTTGACGCTGCCTTGGTCTAATTATACGTATAATCTTGTGAATAAAATAATTATCGAAAATTTTTGTAAATAAGATTTATTTGCCGGAATTCCGTGTTATATAGAGTGCCGATGAATTGAGGTCCTGAGAATTAATCCGATGAGTAAAGCCCTGCCCCTTCCCGCCATTGTTATCGCCAATGATCTATTGAGCGGTGATGTCGTTTTTCTGGGTGCCGCGGGATGGGAGCTTACCCATCACCGTGCTGCCGTGGCCTCCGATCAAAGCGCAGCTGATGCACTGCTGGCGCGCGCTAAACTCGATGTTGTCGCCAATCGCATCGTTGATCCCTATCTCGCGCAGGTGCAAATTGGGGGCGATGGCGCTCCGGTGCCAGTCCATTATCGCGAAAAAATGCGGACCCTCGGGCCCACCACCCGTCCCGATCTCGGCAAGCAAGCAGGACTTTAATCCATGTATCGTTATGACGAGTTCGATCACCGTTTCGTTCGCGAACGCGTATTAGAATTTCGCGGACAGGTCGAGCGTCGTCTCGACGGCTCGCTCTCGGATGATGAATTTCGTCCCTTACGTTTGATGAATGGTCTCTATCTGCAGCTTCATGCCTATATGCTGCGCGTTGCCATTCCCTATGGCACATTGTCTTCGCGTCAAATGCGCCAGCTCGCGATGATCGCAGATAAATGGGACAAGGGTTATGGCCATTTCACTACACGCCAGAACATTCAATTCAACTGGCCAAAACTGAAAGATGTGCCGGATATTCTCGATGCGCTTGCTGAAGTCGAGATGCATGCGATTCAAACCTCCGGCAATTGTATTCGCAATGTAACGGCTGATCAATTCTCGGGCGTTGCGGCGGATGAGATCGAAGATCCGCGGCCGACCGCGGAATTGTTGCGCCAATGGTCGAGCCTTCATCCCGAATTCACCTTCCTCCCGCGCAAATTCAAAATCGCGGTCACAGGTGCTGTCCATGATCGCGCGGCGATTAAGGGCCATGATATCGGCTTGCGTATTCTGAAACACGCGACAACAGGTGAAGTGGGTTATGAGATTATCGTGGGCGGCGGGCTTGGTCGCACACCGATGATCGGCAAAGTCATTCGCGACTTCTTGCCAAAGGCCGATCTTCTTCCTTATCTCGAAGCCTTGATGCGCGTTTATAACGCCGAAGGTCGTCGCGATAATAAATATAAAGCGCGCGTGAAAATTCTCGTTCACGAAGCAGGTATTGATGAAATTCGCAAAGCGGTTGAAGAGGAATTTGCCTCAAGCAATCACGCGGCGATTGCGGCTGATCCCAAAGAAGTTGACCGCATTACCGCCTATTTCGCACCGCCTAAATACGAAACCTTGCCAAATACAAGCGCGCGTCTTGACACGGCGAAAGCACAAGATCGCGAACTCGCCCGCTTCATTGATACAAACGGCTTTGCGCATAAAGTGTCCGGCTATGTCGCGATTACAGTTTCCTTAAAGGCTATTGGTGCGGCTCCCGGAGACGCGACATCCGATCAGATGCGCGCGCTTGCGGACGCTGCCGATAAATACAGCCTCGGTGAATTGCGCGTGACGCATTTGCAAAACATCGTTCTGCCTTATGTCAAAAAGGACGATGTGCCTCAGCTTTATGCCGATCTCAAAGCGCATGATCTTGCCACTGCCAATGTCGGTCTCATCACCGATATTGTGGCATGTCCGGGTATGGATTATTGCGCGCTCGCCACCGCGCGTTCGATTCCGATTGCGCAAGACATTGCCAAGCGCTTCGCCGATCCAGATCGGCAAAAACTCATCGGCGAATTGGGTATTAAAATTTCCGGCTGCATCAATGCCTGTGGCCATCACCATATCGGCCATATCGGCATTCTCGGCCTCGAGAAATCCGGCGAAGAAAGCTATCAAATCACGCTCGGTGGTGACGCCACAGAGAATGCGGCGATTGGCGAGCGTCTCGGACCCGGTGTGACGGGCGATGATGTGCCGGACACCATCGAACGCATCGTAGACATCTATCTTGTCGAGCGCCAAAACGGCGAACGTTTCATCGATACCTATCGCCGTGTGGGACTTGATCGTTTCAAAGGAGCCATCCATGCCACTGATGCGTGATTTTTCTTTCGTCAATGATCAATGGCGTAAGCTTGCGGATAATGAAGATGTGCCGCGCGATGGCGATGTGATCATAAACTTCACACGTCTTGATGAAGTGGCCGATCGTTTGAAGTCACAACACGGTAAAACGGGTCTTCATGTTTCAAACACCGTGAAACCGCACCTTCTGCAACCCTTATTCAATCAAGTGGCCTTAATCTCAGTGGCCTTCCCCGCCTTCAATGATGGGCGCGGCTTTTCAATCGCGAAACGCCTGCGCCATCTCGGTTTCACAGGAACCCTCCGCGCAACCGGCCCCTTGATTGCCGACCAATATGCCTATGCCAAAGCCTGCGGCTTCGATGAGATCGATCTCCCGGAAACACTCGCGCAGCGCCAAACGGCCGACCAATGGCAGAAGGCCGCTAACGCCATCTCCCTCTCCTATCAGCGCGGCTATAACCGCCCGGCGACCATTCTCGATCAACGGCGCGCCCACGCATCTTGAGGCAATCGCGCCCTGAAAAGGACGGTTCCGGCACAGGAATCGTCCTTCTGCCGCCATTGGACCGGCCCGCGTCTTGGGATAAAGATCACCTTGAAGTCTTGAGATCCCAACAAACCGACACGACCCATGTCCCGCAAGCCGACTGAAACCCGCGTTACCCGCATCGAACCGCTCGCGCGGTTGCCGGTGTTTTTCGGGTTGAAAGGCCGCCGCGTGATTGTCGCGGGCGGATCGGAAGCCGCCGGCTGGAAAGCGGAGCTCATCGCGGCGGCAGGAGCAACCGTCGAGGTTTATGCCGAGGATCCCTCGGAAGAATTGCGCGAGGTCCTCGCGCGGCTTGATAATCCGAACATCATTCATCTTGCGCGGCCATGGTCGATTAGCATTTTCAAGGGCGCGGCCTTGGCTATTCTCGCCACCGAGAATGATGCCGAAGCGCAAGCCTTCCGCTGCGCGGCGATCGATGCGGGCGTACCTTGCAATGTGGTCGATCGCCCGGCCTTTTGTGATTTTTCATTCGGCGGCATCGTCAATCGCTCACCGCTTGTGATCGGTATTTCAACCGATGGGGCGGCACCGGTTTTTGGCCAAGCCATTCGCACAAAAATCGAAGCCATGTTGCCGCAAGGTCTGACGCGCTGGGCTGAAGCGGCGCAAAGCTGGCGCCCTGCGGTGCAAGCTCTCAGTCTCTCATTTCAAAAGCGTCGCGCCTTTTGGGAACGCTTCACGGCGTTGGCTCTTGCAAAGCCCAATGATCTCCCGCGCGATGAAGAGCGTGAGCAACTTCTCGCTGAAAGCGTGTCGACCGCCTCATCGCCTGAGAAAGGCTCCGCCGTTCTTGTCGGCGCGGGTCCCGGTGATCCTGAATTAATGACGCTCAAAGCCGTACGCGCGCTGCAATCCGCTGACATCGTTCTTTACGATGATCTCGTCTCGCGTGCGGTGCTTGATTTTGCACGACGTGAAGCCAAGACCATGCTCGTTGGCAAAACCGGTCACGGCCCGTCCTGCAAACAAGAGGACATCAACCGTTTGATGGTGAGCTTTGCGCAACAAGGCAAACGCGTCATTCGGTTGAAGAGTGGCGATCCGATGGTATTTGGGCGCGCAACTGAAGAAATAGAAGCCTGTCGCGCGGCCGGCATTCAAGTCGAAGTCATTCCCGGCATTACCACCGCGCAAGGTGTGGCGAGCCGTCTGTTGAAATCACTTACGCATCGCGCGATTGCCCGTCGCGTTCAATTTCTTACCGGCCACGATAACAAAGGCCAATTGCCGCCCGATATTGATTGGCGCGCGATTGCGGATGATGCCGCAACGACGGTTGTTTATATGCCCGCGCGCACCATCAAGGCGCTTGCTGATGCGGCGCTTCACAATGGATTGCCACCATCGACGCCCGCTATTGCCGTTTATAACGCAACGCGCGTGGATGAAGATGTCATTGAAGCGACGATCGCAACGCTTGCCGATCGTATGGCGGATAAAGAACGCAATGGCCCCGTCATCGTTTTAATTGGTCGGGCGATGGAAGGCGCTGCTGAGAATTGGGCTGCGCTTTTGCCGACATCAAAAAGCGATGCGGCGCTTACTGCGCAGCGTTCTGTCTCCGCGTAAATTTTTAAGCGCGACGCCATTCGGCGAGCATGATGCCGCCGAGCACAAGCGCCAGAGCAATCGCGTGATAAAGGTGAAAGGCTTCACCTAAAGCAGCGACGGCCAATAAAGGTCCAAAAATCGGCACAAGATTGGTGAAGATCGAGGCACGGCCCGGGCCAATCAATTCGACCGCTTTCAAAAAGAATAATTGCGCCAGCAATGACGGACAAATGCCAATAAACGCGATGATCAACCAGCCTTCAGGCGTTGGCCATTGTGCAGCACCCATGGCTATCTCAAGCCCCAAAAGCGGCAGTGATGTGACAAATGCCGCGAGCGCGACGATCGCAAAGAACCCAAGGCCAGATACTTTCGGACGATTGCGTAACATCAGCGTGTAAATCGCATAACTCAAACATGCGATGACAAGGCCGATATCACCAATATTGAATTTGAATCCGAGAAGAACAGCTAGATCACCTTGGCTCGCCACAGCAATCACGCCCGCAATGGTGAAGGGAATACCAATCGCCTGCAACAATGTCAGCGGTGTGCGTTGAAACAGTGCCGCTCCCATCAAAACAAAAATCGGCAACGAGCCTTGCAAGATTGTCATATTCACAGCGCTGGTGTGATGCGCCGAGAGATAGAAAAGCGCGTTGAAGCCGGTGAATCCAAAAATCGCACCGAGCACGAGACGCAAGATGTGACGTTTAAGAACAAGCCAATCTTCACGAATGCGAGCGAAGGCAAAGGTAAAAAGCAAAGTGCAAGAGATCAGCCACCGCAAAGTGACAATCACCAAGGGCGAAACTTCGCCAATGGCGAGGCGCCCGGCTATACCATTCGCGCTCCACATGAGCATGGTGAGCGTGAGAAGCAGATAGGGATTTGAGGCCCCCAGGCGCTTCAACGGATCGATGATCGTTTTCATAAAGCGTTCCTGAACCGGGAGAGTTCTAGACGCAACCCCCGATGGGACATGAGGGACGCGACAAAATTTCATCGTTCCGGTGCGCGTTTCTCCATGCTATCAGCGCTCAGAAGCATGAAAACTGAGGTCGGGGGACCGAATGGCACTGAGATTTCTCGTCGTTGAAGGCAATGTTAAAGGCCCGCGTGAGCGCCATCGCGACACCTATGGCAAGACCTATTCGGACTCCTATGGGGCGACGCTTCAATCTATTGAACCCGATGCGATCTATGATGTCGCGTTCCCCGCAGATGAAGGGGCCAATCTGCCTGACGTCGCGGGCCTTGAGTCCTATGATGGTATTTGCCTGACGGGTTCGGCGCTCAATGCCTATCACGCGACACCGGAAATTCTCCGCCAAGTCGATCTGATGCGGGCGATCTTCAAGTCGCGCACGCCCGTGTTCGGCTCCTGCTGGGGTTTGCAGATGGGTGCATTGGCCGCGGGCGGCGATGTTCAAGCTAATCCGCTTGGACGCGAGGTCGGCTTTGCGCGTCGGCTCACAAAAACCGAAGCCGGCGAGAGCCATCCGCTTCTTGAAGGCCGGCCCGCCTCTTGGGATGCCCCGGCGATCCATCTCGATCTCGTCTCCACTTTGCCGGGCGATGTGACCGTTCTCGCCAAAAACAGCCTTACCCAAGTGCAGGCGGCTGAAATCCGGTATGAAGGCGGCGTGTTTTGGGGGGTGCAATATCACCCCGAATTCAGCCTTCAGGAATTATCGGTTATTCTTGACCGCTATAAGCCCACTTTATTGGCCGAGGGTTTTGTCCAATCCGATGCGGATCACGCGGCCTATGTCGCGGAATTGCGTGCGATGGGGGAAGACCCAACCCGCGTCGATCTGGCTTGGAAGCATGGCGTGGATCAAGAAATCCTCGAACCGGCGAAAAGACTGACCGAATTGCGCAATTTCATCGCTCATTACGTCAAACCGACGAAATCCGTACGCGGCAGAGCGTGATCCCGAAAAGTGGGAACCGGTTTTCGGATCAGATTACGCGAAAAGCCAAATCCAAAACCAAAAAACATCCCCTGATTTTTGAGGCGCCGAGGGCAATTCTCCTTTCCCTTTGAGCCGAAAATGCTTTATCGGTTCGCCGCAAGCCTCGGCCCTCCGACTTGCGGAGTTCCGGGGCTTTTTGTTGCGACGAGGACAAAGATTATGGGAAATGTCGTGGTAGTCGGCGCCCAATGGGGCGATGAGGGCAAAGGCAAGCTCGTCGATTGGCTCTCAGAGCAGGCCGACACGGTCGTGCGTTTTCAAGGCGGCCATAATGCCGGCCATACGCTCGTCATCGGGAGCATGACCTATAAATTATCATTGCTTCCGTCGGGTGTTGTGCGCCCGGGCAAACTCGGCGTTATCGGCAATGGTGTTGTGCTCGATCCCTATGCGCTCGTTGCTGAAATTGATCGACTCAAAACACAAGGCGTCATCATCACGCGCGATAATCTTCGCGTTGCTGAAAATGCTGCGCTTATTCTTTCCGTTCACCGCGAGCTTGATGGCTTGCGTGAGTCAGGCCCTGCTGGGACGACTATCGGCACAACAAAACGCGGCATCGGCCCCGCTTATGAAGATAAAGTCGGTCGTCGTGCGATTCGACTCATGGATCTTGCAGAACCAGAAACATTGCCTGCGCGCGTTGATCGTTTGTTGCTTCATCATAATGCACTGCGTCGCGGTGCAGGTTTGGCGGAATTCGATGCATCTGTTGTGATCAAGGAATTGACCGACATCGCGCCGCGCGTTTTGCCTTTCATGGACGTCGTGTGGCGTTTGATGGATGAAGAACGCCGCGCGGGGAAACGTATTCTGTTCGAAGGCGCACAAGGCGCGCTGCTTGATGTTGATCACGGCACCTATCCCTATGTCACATCATCGAACACGGTTGCCGGACAAGCGGCGACAGGATCGGGCATGGGCCCGGGTGCAATGGGTTATGTTCTGGGTATCGCAAAAGCCTATACAACACGCGTGGGCGAAGGTCCGTTTCCCACTGAACTCCATGATGAGATTGGCGAACGGATCGGAACACGCGGTCATGAATTCGGAACTGTGACAGGACGCAAACGTCGTTGCGGTTGGTTCGACGCGGTGCTTGTGCGCCAAACCGTTCGCACATCCGGCATCAACGGCATTGCGCTCACAAAACTCGACATCCTCGATGGCTTTGACGAAATAAAAATTTGCACCGGCTACCGTCTCGACGGCGAAACAATCGACTACCTCCCTGCCAGCCAAGCGCAACAGGCGCGGGTGGAGCCGATCTATGAAACAATCGAGGGCTGGACTGATGCCACGAGCGGCGCGCGCTCATGGAAAGAGCTTCCTGCGCAAGCCATCAAATATGTCCGCCGCGTTGAAGAACTTATTGGTGCCCCCGTCGCACTCGTGTCGACTAGTCCGGAACGCGAAGACACGATCCTGGTGCAAAATCCCTTTGAGGCTTGACGCAGACGCGTCATCCGCGTGAGGAAAGCGCAATGGTCGATTACTACGCGCTGATCTCCCCGACGATTGAGCCTCTGGCCGGTGCTACGCCAGAAGAGCGGCAGGTTGTCTATCGTCGCCTCGTCGATATGCTTGACCAGCAATTGCGGGCGGCTGATCCCCCGCGCTCCGATAAAAGTATTCTTAAAGAACGCATCGAACTTGAATCGGCCATTCGCCGTGTTGAGCGCCACATTCTCGCTCGTCAAAAATCACCGCCGCCAACCAGCGCACCGCAAGAGCCTATAACGCCACAACAGTCTCTAACGCCGCAACAACCTGCACCGGATCAAACAGAAACACTTTTGTCGCAGGATGAAATTCCAACGCGGAGTCCGATTCGTCGGGACATCACAGGCTTTTCACGCTTTGTAAGTGCCGAGGAAGAAACTCCGGTTACGTCCGAGCCTGAGCCGATCGCCCCACAAAACGAAACAACCTCATCTTTTGAAGAAGAGCCTAACACATTTGATCATGAGAGTGCTCAATCTCAGCCTTCACCTGCCGAAGAGCCCCTTCAAGACGAACCTGCGTCTGAGCGTGAAGCGGAGACTGAGGAGTTTTCGATTCCGGAAACAACCTTACCGACAGCTCAAACTCTTGATGATGTACCCGTTGCCCCCTTATCGCCACGTGAGTTTTTTGCGCGCCCTCTTCCCGCTGCAAATTTTGAAACTGATGAACCGCGTGACGACGAGCAGGTCGAAGAGACACTGAATTTACCAAGTACACTCGATACCCCTTTCGCACCGACTGATGAGGAACCTGTTCCTTCATCGTCAGAAGATCATAGCGAAAGCGAACAGAATGAGCCGGTCCAAGAAAGCGAAATCGCTCCTCTGCCTGTTCCCGAACCACGGGCCTTTACACCGACGACAGGCATCATTCTCGCTCAACAAAAAACAGAATCCGGTCGATACAAAGGCTTGATCCTTCGTATCCTCATTTTGTTTCTTGTTCTGCTTGCCCTCATGGCCGCTGTCGCCGGTGTTGCTGAATTTTTGAGCCGAAATAACACGAATGACTCGTTACAAAAGACAACCGATCAAACATCTGATGTGATTTCATCGCCGACGAAATTTGTTGATCGTCTCCCTTCGGAACCTGATGAACCACAAGCCAACGCATCATCCGCAGCTGCAACTGCAAATGATCCAGCAAATTCAGGAACAAATCCGCTCATCACGCGTGCGGTCTTCATCGAAGAACCGGCAGGGGGAATTGGCGAGGCTAAAAAGACTGAAGGTCGTGTAATTTGGAAATTGGATACATTGACTTCGAGTACAACAGGTGCGGCCGATCTGGGCGTGCGTGCAACGATTGATCTTGCTGACGCGGGTTTAAACGCCTCACTTCTCTTCAGAAAAAATCGTGATCTGTCGTCAGCGAATGCCTATCTGATCGAAGTGAATTTTCAGTCCACCGGCGATGCGCCCAATGGAAAAGTCCGCGATATCAGCCTACCCGAATTGCGTCCTGACGAAAAAACCCGTGGCGTTGCCTTGGCTGGTATTCCCGTTCCTGTTTCCGATAACGTCTTCTTGATCGGACTAAATGCGCTGCCTGCTGACATGAAGCGCAATATCGAGCTCATCCAAAAGCAGAACTGGTTCTTCATCCAGGTGCGTTTTGCGACGGGCAAACGCGCCCTGCTCTTATTTGAAAAAGGCAAGACGGGGGATCGCGTCTTTGAAGACGCGATCCAGGCTTGGAAATAAAAAGATCATTCAGCGGGCATCAGCACCCGGAAGCGCCAGCGGTGGCACACTCATGTCGCGGGCAGCCATGCGATCCTGAACGGCTTTCTGAACTTTCTCGAAAGCACGCACTTCAATCTGACGTACGCGCTCGCGCGACACGCCAAATTCTTCCGACAATTCTTCCAGTGTTACAGGGTCTTCAGCAAGGCGGCGCGCTTCAAAAATCCGCCGCTCACGATCATTGAGAACACTCAAAGCGCCCATCAAGGCCTGATGACGAAAACCGGCTTCCTCATCTTCTTCAAGAATGGTTTGCTGTGAGGGTGAATCGTCAACAAGCCAATCCTGCCATTCACCATCACCGTCGCCATCCGCACGCAAAGGCGTGTTGAGTGACGCGTCGCCTCCAAGGCGCCGATTCATCTCGACGACTTCTCGTTCTTCAACACCGAGTTTTGTCGCGATCGTCTTGACTTGCTCAGGACGCAAATCCCCTTCACCCAAAGCCGCAATCTGACTCTTGGCTTTGCGAAGATTGAAGAACAGCTTTTTTTGATTAGCGGTCGTGCCCATTTTCACGAGCGACCATGACCGCAAAATATATTCTTGAATGGCCGCCTTGATCCACCACATCGCGTAGGTCGCAAGGCGGAAACCTTTATCGGGCTCGAAGCGTTTAACCGCCTGCATCAAACCGACATTGCCTTCGGAGATCACTTCGCCAATGGGCAGTCCATAGCCGCGATAACCCATTGCAATTTTAGCGACGAGACGAAGATGCGATGTCACGAGTTTATGAGCGGCTTCAGAATCCCCATGCTCACGCCAACTCTTGGCGAGCATAAACTCTTCCTGGGGCTGAAGCATCGGAAAGCGGCGGATTTCCGCGAGATAGCGCGACAGTCCCCCGTCGGCAGCTAATATGGGCAGGCTCGAAGACGCCATAACATCCTCCGTCTAAGGTCCCCAATTTACGCGGCAGACCTGAATTGGTTGCGTTACGCCAACCGGATTTATACATATAGGACAAGAAACCATGGCAAAAAGGGGGCGATTGGGCCCTTTTGTTTGCCCTTATGCAAGCGGCGATCCCAGATCCGCAATCAACGCCTCAAAATCGGGCGGCAGGGGACTTTCAAACAAAAGCTCCTCACCAGAACGCGGATGGGCGAAGCCAAGTTCCCGCGCATGAAGCGCCTGTCGAGAAAAACTTTCAACCGCCGCCTTCGCTCTTTGTCCGAGAAGGCCGGATTTTGTCTTAAATCCAGTGCCATAAACGGGGTCACCGATCAGAGGATGGCCGATATGGGCCATATGAACGCGAATCTGATGGGTCCGTCCCGTTTCAAGCTGACAAGCAACAAGAGCGGCCACCGGTGCGCCGGCCTCGCCCGCAAAGCGAGCTTCGATCGAATAGTGGGTCACCGCCTCACGGCCACGCCCGGGGCGGACGACGGCCATGCGATCACGGTGGGTTGAGGATCGGTCAAGGGGCGCGTCCACCGTGCCACTCTTTCGATCAGGCACGCCCCAGAGAAGCGCCGAATAGGTGCGAACCAGCGGGCCCGTACGACCATGATCCGCAAATTGGGCTGCGAGGCCTTGATGGGTCCGGTCATTCTTGGCGACAACCAAGAGCCCCGACGTGTCTTTATCGAGACGGTGGACGATGCCGGGACGTTTGACGCCGCCAATCCCCGATAGGCTCGCGCCACAATGGGCAAGCAGCGCGTTGACCAGCGTTCCGGTCTGATGACCCGAGGCGGGGTGCACGACAAGACCGGCCGGCTTATCGATGACGACGAGATCATCATCCTCATAAACAATTGTGAGCGGGATATTCTCAGCTAAGGGCTCGGCGGGTTCCGCCTCCGGCAACCGCAAGGTCAGCACCGCACCCGCGCGGAGCTTCTGCCCGGGATCATCAATCGGTGCGCCATCCATGGTAACTTGGCCATCGAGAACCAGCGATTTCAAACGGGTGCGTGACAGCTCAGGAATCGAGGTGGCCAGAAACCGATCAAGCCTCTCGCCTTGCTTCTCATCCGTAACTGTAAAGGACAGGAGATCGCTCTCCGCGCCTAAAAACGCTTCATCACTCTCATGCATGATGCGCGAGGTAGCACGGTTCGCCCCCTAAAAGCGATCTTTTTTAGAAGCGGCGATAGCGCGTAATCAAAAAGCCTTAAGGGGACTGTAACATCGCTGGAGCGCGCGCTTCATCGACTTTCCCGATCCGACCCGATAACATGACTCGGGATCGGCAAAGCTGTTTTGAGTAAGATAATCCGAAACAAAAACGAGGGCTCTTATTCATGTCTAAAAAAGAGAAGAAAAATCACCATCACGAAAGTGAAGACGTGAGCGCACATGCAATCATCAAGAATGATCCGCAAGCAAGCTCCGGCGGGGTGTTGCCGTCCAAACTTTACAATCACGAACTCGAAGCGCTTGATCTCGAACTCATCCACTTGCAGCAATGGGCGCAAAAGACAGGCGCTCGAATTGTCGTCATCTTTGAAGGCCGCGATGGCGCGGGCAAAGGCGGTGTAATCAAACGCATCGCCGAACCGCTTAATCCTCGTTTTTGCCGAATTGCAGCGCTTGGCGTACCGACCGAAAAAGAAGATACGCAATGGTATTTCCAGCGTTATGTGGCACATTTGCCGGCTGCGGGCGAAATCATACTCTTTGATCGGTCATGGTATAATCGTGCCGGCGTTGAACATGTTATGGGCTTTTGCACGACCGCCGAATATGAAGCTTTCCTAAAAGATTGTCCGGATTTTGAAGCGCTGCTTATCCGCTCCGGAATTCATCTTGTGAAATTTTGGTTTTCAGTAAGTGATGAAGAACAAGAGAAGCGCTTTCAAGAACGTGCGACCGATCCGCTGAAACAATGGAAGCTCAGCCCGATGGATATCAAAGCGCGCGATCTATGGGTTGACTATTCGCGCGCCAAAGATCGTATGTTTGCGGCAACGGATACGGACCTCTCTCCTTGGTATGTGGTGAATGCCGACAACAAGCAGAAAGCCCGCCTGAACTGCATTCGGCATTTTCTAAGCCTCATCCCCTATACGCGCGAAACGTTTGAACCGATCGCCCTACCCAAGCGCCATGCTCCTTCTGAGCCTTATGTCCGCCCGCCAATGTCATCACAAAGGCTCGTACCCGACTATTACGGATAGTCTCTTTTCTGGCGTCGCGTTTTTGCCTGATATCAAAGATCTCTCAGAAGTAAGTCGTAGAGACCAGAAGCAGAATTCACGTATAAACACGCATGGCGCTTCATCCGTCATAGACTAGCCATGATCATGGTGCACTTTACCAGTGTGAAACGTGGCAGAAACAGTCAGGGCGATACGATGTCTGACAATGATTTCGATCCCAACCCCAGCTCAACGATCCGGCGTCTTTGGCCGACCGATATGGATGCCTATCGCGCCCATCTCAAAAGGCTTGATCCGGATTCACGCCATGCGCGTTTCGGCGGCGGTGTTTCTGACCAGTATATCGATACGCATGTCGATTCCTCGCTGCGCATGGATACATTGCTGTTCGGTGCATTCGATAAATCAAAGCTCATTGGTGTAGGTGAGTTACGATTGCTCTTTGGTGAATGGCCAATGGCGGCGGAAGCCGCTTTCTCTGTCGAACGCACCTATCAAGATCATGGATTGGGCGATGCGTTGATGGCGCGTGTTATGGCGGCTGCACGCAATCGCGGTATCATACGCCTCTCGATGATCTGTCTCAGCCATAATGAGCGCATGCGCCATCTCGCGCATAAACATCACGCGGAATTTGTGACTAATGATGGTGAAACCGAAGTATGGATTCCCTCAGGGTCAGCAATCGCATCAACGATAATCGAAGAAACATTTGGTGAAACAGGTGGTCTCCTTAACGGCCTGTTTCAGTGGACGCGCATGAAAATGGCTTAAGTAAATTCGTGCGCTCAATAACAATCGCGGCCGAGTG